>DPJQ01000103.1 GCA_003542935.1 Lachnospiraceae bacterium
GGATTAGGTTATTATAACCGGGTGCGCAATATGCAGAAAGCGGCCAGATATGTGGCAGAGCAGTATGGCGGCCGGCTGCCGACGGATGTAAAAAAGCTCAGGGAGCTGCCGGGAATCGGCGAGTACACGGCGGGGGCGATTGCCTCCATCGCCTGGGATACACCGGTTCCGGCGGTGGACGGTAATGTGCTCAGGATATGGGCCAGGCTCACGGCCAGCTATGACGATATTCTAAAACAGTCTGTGAGGCGGCGTGCCACGGAGGAGCTGGCGGCAGTCATGCCCCAAAATGGCTCGGGAGATCTGAATCAGGCGTTTATGGACCTGGGTTCTTCCCTGTGTACGCCGAACGGCCAGGCGGATTGCGGCCGCTGTCCTCTGGCTTTTATCTGCAAGGCCTATAAAAAAGGACTGGCGGCTGACCTCCCGGTGAGAAAGAAACCGGCGCCGAGGCGGAAAGAAGAATATACGGTCCTGGTTATCCGGGACGGCAGCAGGGTGGCTTTTCGCAGAAGGCCGGAGAAAGGCCTGCTGGCGGGATTGTATGAATTTCCCAATTTGCAGGGTCATATATCCGGTGAGGATGTGCTGGCGTTTTTGGAGAAGAGGGGGCTGGAGCCGCTGTATATCGAACGGCTGGAACCGGCAAAACATATATTTTCCCATATAGAATGGCGGATGGAGGGCTATCTGGTGCGAGTGGCCGCTCTGGAGGAAAAAGAGAGTGGGGATTGGGTTTTCGCGGATACCGGGACGGCCGAGGAAGAGTATCCTCTGCCTGCTGCTTTTGCCGCGTATGCATCTTATATAAATATCCGGCTGGGGTCAGTCAAGGCTCGGAAAGGAGAACAAGAATGAAATTATTGACGATAGCAGTACCCTGTTACAATTCAGAGGCATATATGGAGCATTGCGTGGACAGCCTTCTGCCCGGCGGCGATGAAGTGGAGATCCTGCTGATCAATGACGGGTCGAAGGATCGCACGCCTGAGATTGCCGACCGTCTGGCGGAACAGTACCCGGATATCGTGAGCGTGGTGCACAAGGAGAATGGGGGCCATGGGTCCGGTGTCAATGTGGGTATTGAACGGGCGCGGGGACTGTATTACAAAGTGGTGGACAGCGACGACTGGGTGGACGCAGGGGCATATGAGAAAATACTGGATGCGCTTCGGGAGTTCGCGGAACTCGCAGAGAAACCTGACGCGGTGATCAGTAACTACGTCTATGAGAAAGAAGGCGCAAGGCATAAAAAGGTCATGCGCTATACAAAAAGTCTGCCTCAGGAAAAGATTTTCACCTGGGAGGACGTCAAGGGCATGGGATTGGGCCATTATATCCTTATGCATTCCCTGATTTACCGTACACAGGTACTGAGGGACTGCGGGCTGCATCTGCCGGAACATACATTTTACGTAGACAATCTGTTTGCCTTTGTACCATTTCCCTATGTAAAAAGAATGTATTACCTGAATGTGGATTTTTACCGCTATTATATCGGGCGCAGTGATCAGTCGGTCAATGAGAAGGTCATGATCTCCCGGGCGGATCAGCAGATCCGGGTGAATAAGCTGATGATTGACTGTATGGCCGCGCAGAGCACGGAACATACCAATCTGCGCAGATATATGCTGAATTATCTGAGTATCGTGACAACGGTTACTTCGATTATCCTGATACGGTCCAATACGGAAGAGGCTTTAAAGCAAAAGGACGAATTGTGGCGTTATATGAAAAAGAAAGATCCCGTCACTTATGTGAGGCTGCGGCGGGGATTGCTGGGTATAGCCATGAATTTCCGTAGCAGGCTGGGGCTGTCCATAGCGGTGACAGGCTATAAGATTGCCCAGAAACTGTATGGTTTTAACTAAAAAAAGAGGATATGAAAGAAAAAACATAACAGTTCAGGCCAGGACTTTGCACCTCGCTGTAAAGTCCGTAAGGATACCTGTATTTTGCCAGGAGAAAACTGCCCGGTGGCAGTTTTCTCTTTTATGCATATATTGGTTATAAAACGGCAGGTAATAGTCATGAGTAAAAGTATAGTGTTAGACGCCGGGCAGGGCGGCGGACACGGGCGGTTTCAAGGGAGTAAAAGTGTAGGCGATGAGGATCCTGTGGTCTTCGTAGACTTGAATGTGCTCGACCATGTCGGCCAGAATGGAGCGGTCAAGCCTGTCGAACTGCCTGTGCGCCAGCAAAGCCCGAATCCAGGGCGAGGGGTTCTCCGGGCCTGTGGCTTCGGAAGATGAGAGAAGCTGCAGTTCCTGTTGCAGGCTTTTTTCTTTTTTGTTGTAAGAAGCCTTGTAATCCGTATATTCCCCGGCAGTGAGAAGACCGGCGCGGTAGTCCTCGTACAGGGCCAGCTTGAGTTCGCGGAGCTTTTCCAGCTCCCTTCGGCGGGACAGAAAATCATTCTCACAGGGGGGAGGCAGAGGGGGCTGCTCGGCCAGAGTCTGCCGGACAAGAGAGGGGAGATCCCGGATCTGTCCCAGGACAGTGTTCAGATCTGCCAGGAGGATCTTTTCCAGAATCTGCCCGGATATGCGGTGGATGCTGCAGTGGCGGCGGCCATGGCGGGTATAGGTGCCGCAGCAGTAGTCGGGTAGTGTTCCATGAAGAGAGGAGCCGCTTTTTTTGGCCATGGAGCGTCCGCAGTCGCCGCAGACAAGAAAACCGGCAAACAGGCCGGGGGCAGCGCCGAAAACAGGCCGCGGGGCGGAGCGTTTCAACAGGGCCTGGGCTTTTTCCCACAGGGCCGGTTCCAGAATGGGCTCATGGGTATGGGGGACAACGATCCATTCCTCCCGGTCCCGGGTACGTTGTTTCCCTTTTAGCTGCTGGGTCTTGATGCCCTGGACCGTATTTCCTATGTAGACCTGGCTGTGCAGGATTTTGTTGACGGTGGAGTAGGTCCAATAGACGGTAGAATCCAGGCGTCTGCCATTGCGGTAGAGCTGCCCGTGCTGCCGTTTATATTCGGAAGGGCAGGGAATACCCTCGTCGTTCAGCAGGCGGGCGATGGTCTGTTTGCCCGTGCCTTCCGCATATAGAGTGAAAATACGGCGGACAACGGCTGCGGCGCAGGGATCGGGGATCAGCCGGTTTTTGCAGGAGGGGGATTTCCGGTAGCCGTAAGCGCAGAAAGCACCGATAAATTCCCCTGCCCGCTGTTTGGTGTCGATGGAGGCATGGACTTTTTTCGAGATATCCCGGGCATACTGTTCATTGAAAATATTTTTGATGGGAAGAAGAATGTCATAAGAGCTTTTCAGGCTGTCGATGGCATCGGATACGGCGATAAAACGTATGCCCCGATCCGGAAAATATCGTTCCAGATATTTCCCGGCGTCGATGTAATCCCGGCCGAAACGGGACAGATCCTTGACCAGGACACAGTCTGCAATCCCATCGTCAAGGGCTCTCAGCATTCGCAGAAAAGCGGGCCGCCGGAAATGGGTGCCGGTAAAGCCGTCGTCGATATAATAATCCTGCAGACACAGATCCGGAGCTCTCTCTATGTATCTGTCCAGCAGTTTGCGCTGGTTTGTAATGCTGTCACTCTCCTCTTTGTCGCCGTCCTCCCGGGACAGGCGTATGTATGCGGCGGTACGGTAAATTCTGTTTTTTTCACGGCTCATGGCTCGGAATCCTCCTCGTTCCCGGACGTTTTTTTGTTTCCTGTGCAAGGCTCTTCTGTCTCCGTGCCCGCGTGGGAGCGGATCACCCGGCGGATAAATTCTTCCAGTGTGATGTGGGAAGCGTATTTCCTGTCCACGGTGTAGTCTTCAATGGATACTTCCTTTTGTGCCATATTTTTTCCTGTCTTTAATGGAATTCTTTCTATTCTATGAAATTGGGCTTATCCATTATACGGCAGAGGGCGGATTTTGCACAGTCTTGCGCCACCCCATGGCGGAGAAGATAACGGGGCGGTCTTCCAGGGTGTCCGGGAGAAAGATGAGAATCTTCGCATCGTCCTGGCTCTGGGACGGGAGTTGGAAAACCGGGGGATACCGGTTTACTACACGCGGACGACAGACGTGTTTCAGACGCCTTTTGAGAAAGCGCAGATCGCCAATCAGACAGGGGCGGACTTTTTCCTCTCTATTCACAGGAACTCCGGCGTAAACCCCGGCGAGTATTCCGGCGTGGAGAGCCTGGTCTATGAAAAGTCCGGCCCGGCCCTGGAACTGGCGGAAAATATTAACGGGGCTCTGGGGGAGATCGGCTTTAAAGAGATCGGCGTCTTTGCCGAGCCGGAGATTGCCGTGCTGCGGCGCACCGAGATGCCGGCGGTGCTGGCAGAGATCGGTTTTATCAACAGTGAGGAGGACAATCGCATTCTGGAAGAAAATTTTGATGAGATCGTTAAATCTCTGGCGGATGCGGTGGAGGGGACAATTTCGGAAGAGCAGATCCAGGCTCAGGCCGTGCGTACCTATCGGGTGCAGGTGGGGACTTTCAGGGAGAAAAACAGAGCGTCCCAGCTGGTAGAACGGGTAAAGGCGGAAGGATTCCCGGTGATTCTGGACGCGGATCAGGGCATTTACCGTATTCAGGTGGGCAGCTATCAGGAACTGGAAAACGCCGTGACGATGGAACGGCTCCTGAGAAGACGTGGTTTTTCTACCTTGATCACGGATTAGACACAAAAATTTTAGATTTTTTAATGGGCGGCGGCGGGATTTGATGGTATACTCTGGAGTGTACGAAAAAAACGGAAGAAAGAAGGAACGTTATGCGAAAAAAAGGAATACTGATGATGGCGGCCCTGATGGCGGCAGCTCTGATGGCCGGATGCAGTTCGTCCGCCGGTGAAGATACAGATAAGGCCCTGGAGGATAAAAAGGCAGTCGGCGAGGCTGCGGGGGCATCTTCGGTAATCAAAGATACGACCGGAGACTATGCCGGAGAGAATAATGTGGTCCATACAGACTATCTTCCTTCGGAGTATGTCACTTTGGGTGATTATAAAGGGCTCAGCGTGAATAAGGTGGAGGATGTCACAGAGCTGTCTGAGGATGAGAAACAGAGTGCCGTGGAGGATTACCTGGATGAACACAGTACTCAGGAGGAGATCACAGACCGTCCTGCCGCCGAGGGAGACTATGTTGCGGTAAAATATAAAGAGAGCCGGGACGGCCAGGTAGTCAACGATTTTACGGACGAGGAGACGGAGGTTCTGTTGGGAGAAGGATATGCGCTTTTTGAAGATAAGCTGTATGGAACTTCTGCCGGAGACAAGGTGACGACCACCGTGCCCATGGAAAACGAAGAGGGTACCGGAACCGTGGATCTTGTGTATGATATTGAAGTGGTGCGTATTTATTCCTATAAACGGCCGGAGATGACAGATGCTTTTGCAAAAGAGGCTGCCGGTGTGGATACGGTTAAAGAGCTGGAGGAACAGATCTATCAGGAGATCATGGACAGCAACAATGAGATCAACCGGAGCCAGATGCGTGATGACCTGATTACCGTGCTTCTGGAGAACAGTACGGTCAATGGCTATCCCCAGTCTCTGTATGATTCCGTGTACCAATCCGTGGATATGAGCTACCAGATGTGGACTGGGATGAGTATGGAAGAGGCATATGAAGGTGACGAAGAAGCCATAAAAGAGGAAGTCATCCAGTCTGTCAATGAACAGCTCATTGTGGAAGCGGTGGCTGAGGCCGAAAAGCTGATCGTTACCCAGGAGGAGCTGGACAGCTATAAAGAGTCCATCCTGGAGGAGTCCGGATACGAGTCGGTGGAGAGTCTTTCGGAAGATTATTCGGATCAGGAGCTTGCCTATATGCTGGTCTGGGAGAAGGTTGGGCTTTTACTTGAAGAGAATGCCAATGTCACGGAAATTACCGAGGAGGAATATGAGAATCTGAACGGGGAAGCGGAAGATATACCCCTCGGGGAGGAGACGGAAGGATCCGAGACATCGGATGAAGTTCTTGAACTGACCCAGTCGGAGCTGGAAGCCCTTTTTGAGGAAGAGTCTTCCGGACTTGGATCGGATATGGAGTCTGAATCCGGCTCTGACCTGGGAGAAGACGAGGAGACAGAGTGACAGGCGCAATGGAAGCACTTGGGCAGTGGGAGGGTATGTTTCTGCTCTTTTTGCAGGATGTGGTGCGCACGCCGGTTCTGACGTGGCTGTTGACAAAGATTACTGCGCTGGGAGACGCGGGCTGGTTTTGGATGTTTCTGGCGATTCTTTTTCTTTTCAGCAAAAAGTACAGAACCACCGGCCAGATGATGGTACTGGCGCTTTTGCTGGATTTTCTGGTGGTTAATGTGGCGATCAAAAATATTGTCTGCCGGGTGCGCCCCTATGAGGCAGTGGAAGGGCTGATGCCTCTCATCGAGCGCCAGGTGGACTGGTCTTTCCCGTCAGGTCATGCAGCCAGCGGTCTGGCTGCGGCCACGGCCATATGCCTTACGGTAAAAAGCGGCTGGCGGTATCTGCCATTGGCCCTGGCTCTGCTGATCTGCTTTTCGCGGCTTTACGTGGGAGTTCATTACCCCAGTGATGTGCTGGCCGGGATTGTGATCGGCGTGTTGTGCGCAGTGGCTGCAAACTATGTATGGCAGCGGGCATGGCGTTCCCGCTCCGAGGGAGAAAACAGATGAATCAGCGGTTTCTGGATATGTATACAGACTATATTTTTGTGGAACATCCGCCTGCAAAGGCGGATATTCTGTTTATACCGGGCAGCAACGTGGCGGCTCTGGGGGAGCACGCGGCAGATCTGTGGAGGAAAGGATATTCTCCTGTGGTGGTTCCGTCGGGCAGATACAGCATTCTCACGGGCCATTTCGCCGGTGTGCAGGATGAGCCGAAGAGGTATCCGGGGCCCTATGGCACGGAGGCGGAGTTTCTGACAGACGTTCTGGTGAAAAACGGCGTGGATCCGGAAGCCGTCTGGCCGGAGCCGGAGGCCACCTATACCTATGAAAATGCGATCTATTCCCGCCGGTTGACGGATGCCCGGAACCTTACCGTGCGAAAGGCGATCCTTTGCTGCAGGCCTTACCATGCGCGGCGGGCTCTTCTGTATTATCAGCTCCTGTATCCGGAATGTGAATTTCTGGTCTGTCCCTGCAAAAGTGACGTCACGGCCGCGAACTGGTACATTACGAAAGAAGGGATGGAACTGGTGCTGGGGGAGATGGAACGATGCGGAAAGCA
Source organism: Lachnospiraceae bacterium (assembly GCA_003542935.1). Classification (GTDB taxonomy): domain Bacteria; phylum Bacillota; class Clostridia; order Lachnospirales; family Lachnospiraceae; genus UBA11957. The sequence goes on from DPJQ01000103.1 coordinate 7,190, forward strand.
GTTTCATAAGATTATGGAAGAGATATTGAATAATTGATGTCGGGAAAGCAGTGGACGGGAAAACTATGTTCACTGCTTTTTTGTTTGGGGTTTTTGTGATACTATTAGAAGGAGACAAAGGGGAAAGGAAAGTACAATGGGAGAACAATGGTATGTCACTGTATATGGGGTGAGGGGATCTCTTCCCATGGCGGCAGCGGATTTTCTGGAATACGGGGGAAATACTTCCTGTGTCTGCGTGGATTATGGCCGGGGACTGGCGATATTTGACGCAGGCAGCGGGCTGACGGGCCTCGGCGGGATCCTGGCAGGCAGAAAAGATATCCGGCGCCTGGATCTTTTACTTACCCATCTCCATCTGGATCATGTGATGGGCCTGCCCGGGTTTGCGCCCTTGTATGAGCCGGATCGGGAGATACACCTGCATGGCCGTGCGGGTTTCAGGGAGCAGCTTGCGTCTTTGCTGGGAAATCCCTGGTGGCCTCTGGAGTTGGGAGATTTTCCTGCGAACCTGCATTTTCATGAGGTGGAGCCGGGGAAATCCTTTTGTCTGGCAGAGCCGGATGGTCCGGTGGTGAGTACTCTGGCAGGGAATCACCCCGGCGGGAGTATTCTGTATCGGCTGGACGAAGGAGGCCGACGTGTGGTCTATGCCCTGGATTGTGAGGTGAGGGAAGAGCAGGAGGGCCTGATGGCATTTGCCCGGGACGGAAGCCTCCTTTTCTGGGATGCCACTTTCACTCCGGAGGATCTGCGGGAGGGATGGGGACATTCCACCTGGGAGCAGGGGATCGCTCTGGGGCACGCGGCCGGGGTGCGGAAGGTACTGATGACCCACTATTACTGGGGATACACGGATTCCGTTTTGCGGGAACAGGAACGGCTGGCCAGAGAGAGGGACGGCTCCTGCTGTTTCGCCCGGGAAGGGATGGTGATAAAGCTGTAAAAGGGAAACAGGAAAACACCGGGAATAGAAAGGATAAGGAGAAACGTATGAAACAGGAAGATATGAGGAAAGTGTTGGAGGTAGGGGTGATGCTTTCCTCGGAGAGGAACCTGAACCGCCTGCTGGAAAGAATTTTGGGATGCGTGATGGAATTGGCCAATTGCGATGCGGGAACATTATATCTGCTGGATGAGGATGTACTCAGATTTACGATTATGCACAACCACACCATGGGGGTCTATGAGGGTGGAGACGGGCAGGCTCCCGCGCTGCCGCCGGTACCTCTTGGCAGAGAAAATGTATGTGCCCTGGCCCTTTTGGAGAACCGCACGATTTGTATTGCGGATGTAAGGGACTGCCGGGAGTATGATTTCTCCGGCCCCATCCGGTATGACGCCATGACGGGCTATCGTACCCGCTCCATGCTGGTGGTGCCTATGTGCAGCCGCAGCGGGGAGAAGATCGGAGTGCTTCAACTGATCAATGCCGCGGATGAGGAGGGAAATGCGGGTCCTTTTTCCGAAGATATGGCGTTGGTGCTGGAGTCGGTGGCCTCCCAGGCTGCTATTACGATCCAGAATGTGCGTTATGTGGAAGAAATCAAGGAGCTTTTTCAGTCCTTTGTGCGTGTCATGTCCATCGCCGTGGATGAGCGGACGCCCTATAACGGCAATCATACGCGGCATATGGCCGCCTATGGCGGAAAATTCGTGGATTATCTGAATCTGAAAGGGGTGACGGAGCTGTTGCCGGCCGATAAAGAAGAACTGCTGATGAGCATATGGCTTCATGATATCGGTAAGCTGGTGACGCCCCTTGAGGTCATGAATAAAAGAACGCGCCTGCTGCCGGAACAGCACAGTGCTTTCCTCCATCGTATGGAGCTGATCCGGCTCAACGGGGAGATCGACAGGCTGTCCGGTCGGCTCACCGGGGAAGAAGCCGCCGGGCTGGCGGCGCAGACCCGGGAGGCGGAGGCACTGGTGGAGAAAGTCAACGGGGCCGCTTATCTTCCGGATGAGCAGAGAAATGTACTGTCAGGCCTGGCAGCGAAAAGCTGGATGGATCAGGAAGGAAAAATCCATCCCTGGCTTACGGAGGAAGAGTATACCATGCTCTGTATCCGAAAGGGAAATCTCTCGGAAGAGGAACGCAAAATTATGGAGGAGCATGTGGAGATTACGGACAGGCTCCTGTCCCAGATTGAGTTTCCCACAGAGTTGTCCCATGTGCGGGAATGGGCGGCCAGCCATCATGAGCTTCTGAACGGCAGCGGATATCCCCGGCGGCTCTCAGGGAACCAGATTCCCCTGGAGGTGCGGATTATTACGATTCTGGATATTTTTGACGCGCTGGTGGCGAAAGACAGGCCCTATAAGAAGGGGATGTCCGCGGAAGAAGCGCTGGGCGTTCTGAAAGGTATGGCGGAAAAGGAAGGAGCTCTGGATAAAGAACTGGTGAGGAGATTTGAGGAGAGCCGCTGCTGGGAGTGAGGGGCGGCTTTTCGGACGCCGCCTGTACATGGGGCGGGCCGATCATAAGATACAGATAACCTGGAGAGGAAAGATGAGAAGAATGAGAAAAAAATGTTTTGGTTTTTTGAAAAGGCGTGTGTTGTCCCTGGCGCTGGCCTCGGTTATTTTGCTGACAGGCTGCGGAGGACGGGAAGAGCAGGCGGAAGTGCCTTCTGAGGTTACGATGGAAGCGGTGGAATCTGTCGCGGGGCCGGGGGAGGCCCCGGCGGCGGAGGCAGCCACCATGCATCTGCAGAAAACGGAAGGGTCGGTGGATGTCGCCGACGGCGAGGGGGCGGAGGTGCCCCTTTTGGAGCAGATGGGGCTGTACAGCGGCTATCAGGTGGATACCCGGGAGGAGAGCTACGCCTGGATTGATTTGGACAGTGTGAAGCTGACGAAGATGGATGTAAACAGCCGGGTGGGAGTCCGGAAAGACGGGAAGAAGCTGGGAATATATGTGCACAGGGGAAGCCTGTATTTCCATGTGACGGAGCCCCTCGGGGCGGATGAGAGCCTTGATATCCGTACTTCCAATATGATGGTGGGGATCCGGGGAACCTGCGGCTGGGTGGACGCGGCGGATCCGGCACATGTAAAGGTGGGTATCCTGGAGGGTACGGTGTCCTGCAGCGCAGGCAGCGGGCCGGCTGAGGTGCCACCGGATGCGGCAGTTGCGGAACCGGCGGTTGATGAGCCGAATGAACCCGGTGCGGAAGAGCTGCCGCCCGTGGCTGGTCCTGACGCTGCCGATACGGTTACAGAGACTGTTTCCGGCGGCAGTATAGCGGAGCTCTCGTTCACGGAGGACGGGCAGCCTCAGTTCACGGTGCGAAAGCTTACCGTGAAAGATATCCCGGATTTTGCGTTGTCGGAGGTGACGCAGGATCCGGAACTGTGTGAGAAAATCCTGGCGGAGACAGGCCTGGACGTGCTGAACGGGGATCAGCCCGACTGGACGGCGGCCCTGGAGGGTATCGCTTACTATGGGGATGTCGCACAGTGTGCGATGACCCGGGAGCAGGCGGAAGCCTTTGCGGAGGTGCTCCGCAGGGAGAGGGCAGTCCTGGAGGAGAATTATGGGCAGATATCCGGGATGCCGGAGTATGATGCGCTGGTAGACGGATTTGGCTGCTATGCAGGGCTGTTTGATCCCGGTAACGGCGTTCCGGTGCTGATGCTCGGTGGAGGCGCCCTTGCGGCCAATCCAGAAGCCACAGAAGATGGCGCGTATATCATCGCCCCGGACACATTTCCGGTCTGGGAGATCTGGCAGTATGTGGATGGAGAAGCGATCCAGTGGACGGGAGAAGACCTGAACCTGTCCAGGGAATATTTTTATCTATATCCCGATCATATCGTGCATGGCGGAAACTCGTCGGATGGTTCTATACAGCAGGCAAACGTATATCGGTTTGACGGCGGATTTTCCACGGGCGTGCCGGATACAACCGCCATGCATGACGGGCGGGACATGGATAATTACTGGAATTCATACAGTATTGACGGCAGCCCGGCATCCATGCAGGAGTATGACCTCTGGCAGGAAGAATGGGGCGCCAGCATGGGTACAGGGAGCCTGGCTTTTGCAAGTACCGCTTTGGGAATCCAGGCATCGGGAACCATAACAGGCTTTTGCCCCGCCGAAGATGTCCTCGCCGCACTGGAAAATACTCAGGAGTGATATGACCTATGCATATATTCGGGAAAACAAAAGCAGGCGCTGTAGCCCTGCTCATCGCCGGAGGCCTGACACTTCTGGCCGGTACAGGCATACTGGACCGGCCTGACCTGGCGGCTGCCGACGCGCTGTATCAGCAGCGGGAAGCCTCCGACGGCAGGATCGTGCTGGTGGGCATCGACGAGCAGGCCCTTGAGGAGTACGGACCTTATCAACAGTGGGGGCGGGATATCCTGGCGGAAACGCTGGAGAAACTGAACCGGTCCGATTCCGTGCGTCCGGCGGTCATAGCCATAGATATTCTCTATACCGGGGAGACCGGCACCGAAGCGGATACCCGGCTTGCCGAAGCGGCGGGGCGGTACGGAAACGTAATCACCGCCGCGAAGGCGGAATATGACAATTCCCTGATCGGGAACGGGGCAGGGGATTACGTCCTGGGAAAGTCAGTCGTGATGAAACAACCCTATGCGGCCCTGGAAAACGTCACCGTCCAGGGCCATATCAATGTCGGGGTGGACAGGGACGGTGTGCTGCGTCACCATCTTCTGGAGATCGTGCTGCCGGACGGTTCCCGGGTGCCTTCCATGGCCCTGGAGGCCGCGCGGATGTACCGGGAATCCCGCGGGGAGGAAGAAATCAGCCTGCCGCCGGTGGACGGCCGGGGGTTCTGGTATCTGCCCTTTTGCGGTGCTCCGGAGGATTTTGAGGAGATATCTCTGTCCAGGGTACTGTCCGGGGAGGTTCCGGCAGAATCTTTTTCGGGGAAGATCGTTTTCATCGGGCCCTACGCGGCGGGGCTCCAGGACAGCTATATCACGGCGGCGGATCACACGCAGCAGATGTACGGAGTGGAATACCAGGCCAATGCCGTCCAGGCCCTTTTGTGGGGCAGATATAAAAAGGAGGCCGGGAACGGCCTGCAGCTGGCTCTTTTGTTCCTCATCCTTCTGGCCGCCATGGCCGGGTTCTGGCAGCGGCCGGTGAAAAGTTCCACGCTGCTGTGGGCAGTCCTGTGCGGCGGATGGATACCGGCCTGCCGGTGGCTCTACGGCCGGGGGTATGTATTTCATGTGTTGTGGGTGCCTGTGGGTGTTACGGTGCTGTATGTGGGCAGCCTGGCGGCGAACTATATCCGGGCAGCGCTGGACAGACGGCGGGTGACCGGTACTTTCGAGCGGTATGTGGCCCCGGAGATTGTGGGTGAGCTTTTAAAGGAGGGATCCGACAAGCTGGCGCTGGGCGGAAAACTGGCCACCATAGCCGTGCTCTTTGTGGATGTGCGTGGGTTTACCTCCCTGTCCGAGCTGCTGCCGCCGGAGGAGGTGGTGCAGATCCTGAACCGCTATCTGACTCTTTTTTCCGATTGTATCCTGAGAAACGGGGGAACCCTTGATAAATTTGTGGGGGATCAGGCCATGGCGTTCTGGGGGGAGCCCCTGCACCAGGAGGATTATGTGATCAAAGCGGTTCGGGCGGCCGTGGAAATGGTGGAGGGAGGCCGGAGCATTTCGGAGGAACTGAAAGAGCATTACGGCCGGCCGGTATCTTTCGGCATAGGTATCCATTTAGGCGAGGCCGTGGTGGGAAATATCGGTTCCCACCGGAGGATGGATTACACGGCGGTCGGCGATACGGTGAATACGGCGGCCCGTCTGGAAGCCAATGCCCCCGGCGGGAGCATTTATATATCACGGGCCGTGGCGGATGCCCTGGCGGGCCGGATAGAGGCCGATTCCCTGGGGGATACGGTAAAACTGAAAGGGAAGAAAGAGGGATTTGAGGTTCTGGAACTAAAACGAATCCTTGGCGGCGTCGCAGGACAGGAAAACAACCGAAATGTAACAAAATCTTAAAGAAATGTAAAAAAGTAGTTCCCTTATTTAAAAAATGTGGTATAATGTGTGTCATAAAAAGGGAGCATTTGTCACATCGGCGAAACGGACGGCGAAATATGGGGAGCGTGGAAAGATTTTGTCCGGTTTGCCGGAGCTGTGGGACGAAATGCCTGCGCCGGCCGCGGAGCTGCGGTGGGCCAATCCGGTACGATGGGAGGAAATACATTGATAAGGGAAAGAATGAGGCACAGAAAGAATTTGTTTCAGCGGATGCTCAGTATAATGTTGGTGCTTGCATTGGCGGCGGTGTCTGCCCTGGGCACCGGAAGAGGCATCCGGGCGGAATCAGGTGACAGCACGACGGTTTATCTGGACGGCGTATCCGGGGATGACAGCCAGGACGGAAAATCGAGGGATGAGGCAGTGGCCACCTTTTCAAAAGCTAAAAAGCTGGTGGGCGATAAGGGAACCATACGCGTCTGTGGTACAGTGACGGTGAGCGGTTCCGAGAGCTGGTCTCTGGGGTCGGGGGTAAGGCTGAAAAAGGCTTCCGGCTTCACCGATGCGGTGGCCCACGTCACCGGCAGCCTGAAGCTGTCCGGTATTACATTGTATAATACGGATATTTCCGGTTCGGGTTCCGTGTCCGGACTTGCCGGCCGTTCCCCTGCGTCGGAGATTTCCGTGCCTTCTGCGATCACGCTGGTGCAGCCGAAAGCCCTGTCGGAAGTATCTCTGTCTGACCAGTGTTTTGGCACAGGTTCGTTTGTCTGGGCAGACGGCAGCTTTGTACCCGACAGATATGAGACCCAGGCACAGATCATTTTTACGCCGTCGGATGTGGATGTACATGATTACAGCGGTCTCAAGGGCTGGAATGGGGACAGCCAGACGGTGATACGTACAGTGAAAATACTGACGCAGTCCTTCCTTGAGGAAGAGAAAAAAGAAGACGGTTCCGACGATGCAAAAGCAGAGGAGGATTCCGAAAATAAAGATAAGGCCGGGACGGACGGACAGACAGAGAATGCCGGTAAGGATGAAGACGGCGACCGGAAGCCGGAGGATGGCTCCGGGAAAGAGGACGGAAAAGCCGATGACGGTTCCGGCGATACCGCTCAGAGTCCGGAGGACGGAAAAACGGACAGCGATTCCGGTGAAGAAGGTCAGAAACCGGAGGACGAAAAAAACGACGACGGTTCCGGTAAAGAGAATCAGAGCCCGGAGGATGGAAAAGCCGACGGAGATTCCGATAAAGCCGATCAGAGCCCGGAAGAAGGGAAAACCGACAACGGTTCTGATAAAGCGGACCAGAATCCGGAGGATGGAAAAACGGACAGCGAACCGGGGATGACAGATCAGAGCCCGGAGGACGGAAAAACGGATGCGCCTGACGGCGCGGAACCGGAGAAGCCCGGAGAGGAACAGAATCCGGAAGACGGAGAGGCACCTGACGGTGCGGAGAAGCCTGCTGACGGGACAGACGGCGAAGCGCCCGAAGAGAATCCGGGTGCAGAGGAGAAAAAGGATGATCCCACGGAGACCTGGGATGCAAAGAAGGTGGAGGAGCTTCTCGCAAAATTGCCGGAATCCATTGGATCTCAGTCCGATGTAGAGACAGTGGTACGGGCCTCCGTGGCCTATGAACAGCTTGATGAGGATGTTCAGGCAGAGATTTCCGGTGAACTGCGGGAGAGGCTGTATGATGCCCAGAGCCGGGTGCTCGGCTACAACCGGGTCAGCCTGGGCGTGACGGTGCAGGGAGATCTGCCCTGGTATATTCAGTTCCGGGCCACCGCCGTGGAGGGACGCAAGATTGACGACACGACCATTCGTACGCTGCTGGATTCCTATGAATTTGAGCTCTGGAATCTGATTACGGACAGCGAATATAAACTGAACGGCAGGACAGTGACGGTATTGATGGCTGCTCCGGCCGTCAGGGATATGGACATTGTGATCTATCATTACCTGGAAGACGGGACGGTAGAGCAGATCATTCCGGAGATTACCGGTGATCAGATGAGTTTTGTGACCAGCTCTTTCAGCCCATTCAGCGTGATCGGTGTCAACGTGGCGGGAAGTACGGAACTGGTAGGTTCCACGGGCTTTTCCTATGTAGATACAGATCCCGGCAGCAGTACCGGGGGCAGTAAAAGCGGAAACGGCGGTACGGGAAACAACAGCACCGGGAACAGCGGTACAGGAAGCAACAGAAACAACGGTACGGGGAGCAGCAGCACCGGGAGCAACAGTACGGGAAGCGGCAGCGGAAGAAACGGGAGTTCGTCATCTGCACAGAGCAGTTCAGCTTCCGGAAGCCGTACTACAGGCAACAGCAGCAGTGCAAGTGTGAGAAGAGCAAGCGCTGTGGGAACCGGGGATACCAATAATCTTCTCGGGTACGCTATGGTTGGTTCGGGCGCCGTGATGCTGATGCTCTTTGCAGCTTACATGGTCTACGTACAGTACAAGAGAAAGTCTTATTCCAGACGTTCATAAATGCATACTGTGTAGTAACTGTGAAGGTACTGAACAGTTATACCGTGTTAAAGATTTAGAAAACGGTGAATTTCCTGTTACAGTTCAGGCTCAATGTCATTTACTTGAGTCAGTTTCCAGCTGGCGTATGTGGCATATAAGTTCTGAAAGGGCATTCAGGGGGCGGTTTTAGCGGAGGTGAAATCCACTG
>DPJQ01000247.1:0-3150 GCA_003542935.1 Lachnospiraceae bacterium
ATTCGGGTCAGACCGCTACATCCTTCAAATGCCTTATCCCCGATACTTGTCACACTGGTAGGAATAACTGTTTTGGGACAACCTATCACAATCGTATTACTTTCTGTCTCGATAACCGCATTACAATTATCCCTGCTATCAAATTTCTTATTCCCTGAATCCACTTTAATGACTATCAAATTGCTACAATTATGAAATGCATCTTCCTCGATATATTCTACACTGGCTGGTATGGTAATTTCGGTTAGACTACTACATCCACAAAATGCTAGATTCCCAATATTTTTTATACTGGAAGGCATGTTGATTTCGGTCAGACTGCTACATCCATAAAATGCCCCTCTCCCAATACTCGTCACACTAGTGGGAATCGTGATTTTGTTCAAACTGCTACATCCATAAAATGCTTCTCTTCTGATGTTTTTTATACTGGCGGGTATGGCAATTTCGGTCAGACTGCTACATTCCTCAAATGCCGCTATTCCGATACTCGTCACACTGGTAGGAAGCGTGATTTCGGTCAGACCACTACATCCACAAAATGCCGCCTCCCCAATATTCGTCACACTAGTGGGGATCGCGATTTCAGTCAGACCGCTACATCCACCAAATGCCCATTCCCCGATGCTCGTCACGCTAGTGGGAATAGTTATTTCGATTAGACCGCTACAATCATCAAATGCATATTTCCCGATGCTCGTCACATCGGCAGGAATAACTGTTTTTTTACAACCTACTACAAGGATATTTTTTTTTGTCTCAATAACTGCATTACAATTATCCCTGCTGTCAAATATTCCATTTTTTGAATCTACATTAATATTTGTCAGGTTACCACAAGAACCAAACGCCCCTTCTCCAATACTCGTCACACTGGCGGGGATTATTATTTGGGCAAGATTCTCACAACGAAAAAACGCACGTTCCCCGATACTCGTCACACTATCTGGTATAGTAACATCTATAAGATTCGCACATCCAAAAAAGGCAGCATCACCTATTTTATGCACTGTATGGCCGCCAATACTATCTGGTATTTCCACCTTGCTGTCATTGCCCTCATACGATTCAATTGTCCCGGTTTTAGTATTGAATACAAAACCTCCTTCTTCCACAGAATCTGTGGGCTCATCGGTTAGCCATGAAATTTCACTCCCGTTAAATGTTCCATCCGTACAGGTAAAAGTAGCCTTCTTTAACTCTTCATTCCCCTCTCCTACCTCAATCATTTCTAAATCAGCTTTCGTGCCACCGTACTGCACATTCCGAAGCCTGCTGCAAGCCTCGAATGCATGGAAATCAATAAGTGTCACGCTGCCGGGAAAAAATAGATTCTTCAAATTACTGCATTCTCCAAACGCAAATCCATCTATCACTGTCACCCCATCAGGGATCATTACATCTGTCAGGCTGCTACATCCATAAAACATCCCGGCAGAGATCATCGTCACATCACTGGGAATCTTTAAATTCGCCAGCTTTCTACATCCAGCAAACGCATAGCCGCTTATTTCTGACACACTATCAGGTATCACCACATCCACTAAATTGTCGCATGCATTAAATGCATAATGACCGATACTGGTCACGCTATCAGGGATCGTCACCTTCGTCACCGTATCGCAAACTTGAAACGCTTCTGCATCTATAGCGATCACTGTTTCACCGCCGATACTTTCTGGTATTTCTACCTCACTGGCTTCACCTTTATATTTTGTGATTATTCCTTCAGCTGCATCAAATTCAAAATCACTTTCCGGTGCGGGGCTTGCCCATGCCATTACTGGCAGCGCTATAAATGCTACAACCATGGTAATCCAAAAAATAAACTGTTTTTTCAATGCTCTTTCCTCCTCTGATTTACCCTTTTCAGTAGTTTATTTTTCCACAAAGCCTTTGCTTTATATGGTTCTAAATTATGAAATCTCCAAATGGCGTTAAGTCTCATTTAGCAATCTTTTACAATATTCACATTACCCGTAAGCTTTTTTCACAACCTTTTTATATGTCGCTACTTTTTTCGCTGGAACTGTAACTTTCATGTCTTTTTATTACAGCTTCCCACCCCTGCAGACGTTTTGCCCTCCACCTCTTTTCCGTCAGCTTCTTGTCCCTTATCGGAAAATCGCCGGTTCTTCCCTCTCCTTATTTCCACTGCCGTTCGTCTCCCCTTCCTGTAATTCTGGCAAAAATCATGCTTTATGTCAATACCATCTTTGCAACTCTTCCAGATTACCACATTGCCATTAGCTAAGTTCTCTTAAATGCTCTTTTTGACCAGTATAGCGGTCAATAGTTTTTATAAATATAGCATAAAATATCTTCGGTTGCAACCGATATGGGTACTTTTTGATACCAATACTGGTCAAAACAGGAGGTATTGCTATGGAACAAAAACTTAGAAGAGACAGAAACATGGGAGAAAATCTGAAAAAGCTCCGGCTTCAATATGGACTGTCCCAGGAAAAGTTATGCGCACAGTTGCAGCGGCGTTCCTGTGACATAGGACGCACCACCTATGCAAAATACGAATCCGGTGAATTGAACATCCGTGTCAGTGTTCTTATTGAATTGAAAAAAATCTATAATTGCACCTACGATGATTTTTTTGCCGGACTGGATGTCCCAGAATAAAAAGGCTGTACGTTGCCAATAATGTCTGGCAGCGTACAGCTTTTTTATAGCAGCTTATATCCGCATCTTTCGATGAATAACCGATCAAACAAATGGATTGTCATTTTTCAACCACAGGCTAAACCTTATTTCTTTAGCGCAGCACTCAGGCTGTTCGGGATTCCTCTCGGCCCCCGCACTGCGTAGATGCCATATTCTTTTTTCAGTGTCTCAAAGGTGAACCTGTCCGGTTTGTATCGTTTCAATAGCTTTATCTTCATCAAAGCCGTAATTGACAGGTTTTGATCCGCATAGGTATAGGGGATATCCGTCTCCGTAACCTTACATTTATAAAGAATCGCTGATACCGGGGCCGCCGCATACATAAAAACTGTATCCCCGGTTTTAATGCCGTTCCCCTGTTTCCAGTCAATTTCTTCCGCATCATCGAAAGCGTGTTCAATATCGTAGTATTTCGGATTCGCCGGTATGAGCCATTCTTTCGGCGGGCGGATCTTCTTTTTCTTCTTCGCCGAT
>DPJQ01000247.1:3421-6437 GCA_003542935.1 Lachnospiraceae bacterium
TTCTTTTTCTTCTTCGCCGATGCCGTAGCCATAAAACTCCTGTCGATCAGATCATATACCTGATCCGCTTCCACCGTCCCGTCGAGAAACACCGTGACCCAATGCTGCTTATTCATGTGATACGCGGGCAGAATACCCTCCTGCTGTATAAGCATGTCCCGGAAAAACATATCTTCCATTTTCAGGTTGATCACATCTATGTATTCTTCGCCGTCCAGCCCCAGTTTATTCTTCTGAACACCCATGACTAATGCGAACCATTTTTTATTATCTCCATGGCGAAATACAGCATTTGTGTCGTACTTTCTCCAGGGATATTCCGGTTCGGCCTTATATTTCTTTTTGATATACGCAAAAACAAAATCTCTCATCTCTGACCCTCGTCCATTCTTTTTGTTCCTCTGTCATAGCCTCCTTACCTGTTTGTTCCAAACATCATTTCTCCGGTTAACCGCCTGCTTCCGCCTGTTGCTCCGGAATTCTTCTATCTCCTGCGCAATGGCATTATAATCGCGCTCAAAAAGCTCTTCATATGCCTGCGGCCACAGGATTTCTCCAGGAACCTTCTCCATAAGTTTATCCTGCACAAACTTCTTGCTTTTTTCCCGATATTTCGGAAGTCTGTTCTTTTCCAGCAAGTGGTTAAGCTCCGTCCGCCAGAGAATCGTGATCTTCCTGTCTTCTTTTACCTTCGGATTCTGACCGGCCTCCCGCAAAACATAAAAATCAACATCCCCGTTTTCATCCGGTTCCACCGTGATGATCCCCCACCATTCAGGCACATGCTCCTTTACATGCCCCGCATGAGAGGAACCTGCAACAATTATATTTCTGTCATAATACCAATTATAGTTTTTAACTTGTCCGTCAAGCCTCGCATACGTATCCGCATCACTCTTGATCTCTATGCCATACAGCGTATACGGAGTGACCATGACCACATCCGCCCTCGCCCTTCCGGTGCATTTTTCTTCCAGAATGCGCACTTTGCCATATCGTTCTTCCAGAAAGTAAAACAGCGGCTCCCGGATGTCTTTATCATGAAGAATTTGCTTTTTTAAACCGGCATCGGACATTCTGATCACCCTTTCGACCTATCCGTCTGCTTCTTCTCTTTTTTCTTATAAAACTGTGCCGCGTAATCAAAATATTTCCGCAGATCCGTCTGGTTTCTGAGCTGTAATACCCCGTCCGTCCGGCTCCTTATGAACCGCTCCAGCTTCTCCATGTACTCCGACTGGTCAATGGACCCCTCCGCCACATAGGTGAGCCCCTTCTCCCAGCTCGCCGTAAGCTCCGGATTTAAGAGGGAGCGGATGGAACTTGCCACCACGTCGTGGATCATCTCCCCCAGAAGGGTGGGGGTGATCACCTGGGTCTTTTTATTCAGATCCATGTATTTAATGTTCACCAGTTTTTTTAAAATCTCCGCCCGGGTGGCGCTGGTGCCGATGCCGCTGCCCCGGATCTGCTCCCGCAGCTCCTCGTCCTCGATGAGCTGTCCGGCATTTTCCATGGCCAGGATCATGGAACCGGAATTATACCGTTTCGGCGGCGTGGTCTCCCCTTCCTTGATTTCATAGCCCAGCACCGGCAGTCTGGCTCCTTTTCTTAGTCCGGCCAACAGGGATATATCCAGATCCGGCCCGGCAGCGTCTTTTGCCGCGCCTTCCGTCAAAGCATCCCCCGCCGCGGCATTTTTAGCGGAGCTGTTTTTCGCTGCCGTTTCTTTCAATGCCACTTTGAGGTAGCCCGGCTCCAGCAGCGCTTTGCTTGTGGCAAAAAAATGTTCTTTCTCCACCACAGCCTCCACACTGACTCTCTGATACACCGCCGGGCCGTAAAAAATGCTCAAAAACCGCCGAACCACCGCCTCGTAGACCTTTCTTCCCCGCCCCGATACGCTGCGCAGGGCCGCCTGGCCCTGGCCGGTGGGGATGATCGCATAATGGTCTGTGATCTGCTTGTCATTGACATAGCGGCTTTTCGCTACTCCTTTATAGCTTCCGTTTTCCAGGATTTCCCCCGCAAAGGGGGCGCAGGGCTCGTACCGGGTCAGTCCGCGGATATTTTTATCAATTTCTTTAGCCACCGCCGAGGATAGCACTCTGGCATCGGTACGGGGATAGGTCACCAGCTTTTTCTCATACAGCTCCTGTACCGTCTGCAGCGTCTCGTCAGGGCTGATCTTGAACATCCGGGAGCAGTCGTTCTGGAGCTCCGCCAGATTGTAGAGAAGGGGCGGATTCTTCTTCTCTTTTTTCCTCTCTACTGCCGCCAGAAATGCCTCCTGGGGTTCTGCCTTTTTCAAGAAATCGATCAGCGCCCGGGCATCCTTCTTCTCTTTAAATCCATTTTCCTTATACAGGCAGGGATGTTTGAAATACCGGCTGCCCTCCACGGCTTTCCACTCGGCGGGAAGCTTCTGTCCGCCCTCCAGCCCCAGTCCGGCGATCACCCTGTAAAACGGCGTTTTCACAAAGACACGGATCTCCCGTTCCCGGCGCACCACCATGCCCAGCACACAGGTCATCACCCGGCCCACGGAGATCACCTGGTAACGGCTGCCCAGATAGCTGCCCACCGCGTTGCCGTAGCGCAGGGAAAGGAGACGGGAAAAATTGATCCCCATCAGGTAATCCTCCTTTGCCCGCAGAAACGCCGCATCGGACAGATGGTCGTAGGCCGACTCGTCCTTCGCCTCCCGGATCCCCCGCAGGATCTCTTCCTCGGTCTGGGAATCGATCCAGACCCGCAGCCGCCGTTTCCCCTTCACCCCGGCCATCATTTCCACCAGGCGGTAGATATACTCCCCCTCCCGCCCGGAATCCGTACAGACATAGATCGTATCCACATCCTCCCGGTTCAGAAGGCCCGATACGATCCTGAACTGTTTCTCCACGTCGGGAATGACCTCATAGAGAAATTTCTCCGGCAGAAAGGGCAGTGTCTCCAGGCTCCACCGTTTGTACTTACTATCATATTTTTCCGGATAACTCATGGTCACCAGATGCCC
>DPJQ01000121.1:0-137 GCA_003542935.1 Lachnospiraceae bacterium
CATGATCGACCCCTTCCATCTGGACGCTTACGGCGAGACCACGGTAAATTATAACCGGGATATCGAGATCTTTCCGGTGCTGAATGCCATGTTCGAGATGATCTCCGGCACCAGCCCTTACAAATCCCCCACGGACA
>DPJQ01000121.1:401-6550 GCA_003542935.1 Lachnospiraceae bacterium
CCCACGGACATGGGCGTCAACATGGCCGGTTTCTGCATCGTGGACGACGGGGAATGCCAGAGAGCCTCCAAACAGGAGATCATCCGCCGCTATTACCAGTGCCTCTGCGATCTCAAGCGGGGCGCCGGCTCCCGGGAGATCCTGTACAAACTCGAGCTTTTGATGAAACAGGCCAAAGTCACCACCGACGATCGCGCCGTGGTTCAGGCCGCCCTGGACCGGGAGCAGGAAACGGGACACCCGGCCGCGGCCATCGAACTGCCGGACGGAACTCTGGTGACCGGAAAGACCAGTGACCTCCTGGGCGCCTCGGCGGCCGCCCTGCTCAACGCCCTGAAGATCCTGGGACACATCG
Source organism: Lachnospiraceae bacterium (assembly GCA_003542935.1). Classification (GTDB taxonomy): domain Bacteria; phylum Bacillota; class Clostridia; order Lachnospirales; family Lachnospiraceae; genus UBA11957. The sequence goes on from DPJQ01000121.1 coordinate 757, forward strand.
ACCACGAACTGCATCTGGTTTCTCCCGAGGCCATCCAACCTATCCAGCGCCTGAAAACAGATTATCTGGGCAGCCATAACCCGCGGCTCCACACCGATGAGATTCTGATCGCGCTGTCCGCCTCGGCCTCATCCAACCGTCAGGCAGAACTGGCTCTGAACCAGATCCCACAGCTGCAGAACTGTGAGGCCCATTCCTCCGTGCTGCTCTCCTCCGTGGACGAGCAGATCTTCAAACGGCTGGGCATGCGCCTGACCAGCGAACCTAAATACGAGACCAGCGGAAGAAAATATCACAAACGTTAATTGTTTATATCACGACCGCTTTTCTGCTAAGAGAAAAACAGCTGCCACCCGGCGGCTGTTTTTCTCTTCCCATTTTCTATTTTTATAGAGGAATGCCTCATTTACACTTTTTATAGCCTTGATATATAATTTTTTCGGAACAAAGCCTGTTACACTTCAGATTTGTCTAAAATGTAATTGCTCCCTGTCCCCGCAGCCGGAGCGGTTACTGAAAAAATTTTCAGAAAGGATGATCTCACACTATGTCTCCCGAACATAACGCAATCCGGCATTTGCTGATGAGCCTGGGAGCCACACCAAACTACATCGGCTTCCGCTATACGGTCCATGCTCTCTCGCTCTCCCTTGAACAGGATGAACGCCTGACTCATGTATCCAAGTACCTCTATCCGGATATCGCCAGCCATTACCACACCACCTACATGGCCGTCGAACGGGATATCCGCACGCTTATATCGGTGATCTGGAGAAACAATCCCCAGCTTATGCATGAACTGGCGGGACATGAACTGAAGCAGAAGCCCACAACCGCACAATTTTTATCCATTTTGACTGTGTATCTCTCCGCCTCAGAGCCTTGAAGCGCACCTGTCCGGAAGAGACTGCATTATGCAGCCTTTTCCGGACAGTATGCCCATGTTTTCCATTATGTGCTTTCCAGCAAGAATTTTCGGATATTCAGATGCTTATACCCGTTTCTCCCAAAATTCAGTTCATCCAGAGACAAAACATACTTGGGATAATTATCATCAATTCCTTTAAACGCGCCGAATTCCCGCCGAACGGCTTCCTCCGAGGCTAGGAGATACGCTACCTGATAATACTCTTTCCCGCCGTCTTTCTCAGCGACAAAATCAACCTCAAGGGCATTATTTTTACCGACCATAACCGTATAGCCACGCCTTAAAAGCTCCATATACACAATATTTTCCAATACCTGGTCAATATCACGGAGATTATTCCCATAGACAGCCTCACGAATCCCGTGATCTGTCAGATAAATTTTTTCCTGAAACTGCAGGAGCTTTTTGCCGGCCAGATCCTGCCTGGGAACGAGATGGAACAGGCAGGCATTCTTACAATATTCTATATAATTGTAAAGCGTCTCATTGGAAATCCCCCTGCACTCGTTTTTCATGTATCTCGTAATACTGGCCGCAGAGAAAACATGGCCGATATTAGAAATCATGTACATCAGCATACGCTTAAACAGCTCCACATCACGGATTCTGTATCTGGTAATGACGTCCTTGACAAGAATAGAATCATAGATATCGCCGAGATACTGTTTTGCGCTGGCCGCATCCAGCGGAAACTGATAGAGAAAGGGCATGCCGCCCCGGCGCAGATAGAGCTGAAACGCCTCTGTCTCAGACTTTTCGGGCAGCATCTTCCTGGCCTCACTAAACGAAAACGGGTAAATCCTGAATTCCACATACCTTCCGGCAAGATAAGTCGCAAGCTCTCCGGAAAGCAGCTTGGCATTGGAGCCGGTGATGTAAATGTCGCAGTTAAAATCGATCATACAGGAATTTACCATTTTTTCCCAGCCCGTAAGTTCCTGAATCTCGTCGAGAAACAGATAGATCTTTCCCCGGCGATCTTGTGCGAAGTCACGGATATATGCATAGGTCAACTCTGCGGATCTGACGTAGTCCACCGCCCCCGATTCAAAATTGACGGTCAAAAACAGCTTCTCGTCTATACCGTTTTCCTTCAACTCCTCTTTGATCAGCTCAAGCATGACGGATTTGCCGCATCTGCGTATACCGGTGAGGACTTTTACGATATCCTTACCGATGAACGGACGTATTTTTGACATATACAGTTCGCGTCGGATCATTTCGTTATACTCCTTTTTGTAAGTATAACTGTAGTATATTCTGTTTATAACAGAATATCAACTTGATTTTTGTTATCTATTTCGTTATATCGAAATCTTTTTCCATTATCTAATCACTCCTCATACCGCACAAACACCCGCTCCAGCAGCATAGCTTTCAGATAACCCGTCAGGCCGAACCCGGCCACCAGATAGAGGGGTACCAGGGCGCCGAAGAGCTGCACCCGGACGATCAGGCATACCGGAAGGACGGCATTGACCAGCACCAGGGGCACGGTAATCCAGATATGGCGGCAGGCCATGAGGAAGGCGTTTTTGATCTGGTTTACGGCGGTATTGGTAAGTCTGGCTTCCACGGCAAACACGTAAGATGTGGTCATGGCCCACAGCAGGAACAGCAGCCCAGCGCCGTCCACAGGCCGCCCTGCATCCGGCCGGTCACATAGAGATCCACGGCCAGGATCACCCCCGCGATCCCCGCGGCGGCCCACAGCACCGTGCTCTGCTTCCATTCCTCCTTGAATACCGCCCAGAAATCCCGGATCACGTAAACGCTCTCCTTTCTGCGCATCCGAAAAAGGATCCGGTACAGGGACGTACAGGAGGTGCCTATGGTGATGACCGGAAAACAGCAGGCTACAAAAACTATATTTAATAAAATGATGTCCCCCAGCCAGCTCATGGACTGGAAAAAGGGGTTGTCGATATTGAGTTTTTTTGACATAATTCCCTCCTGTAGAATACGGATTTCACCGAATCCCTGCGTACTCGGCAAAAGCCTCCGCCTGTTCTCCATGGCCCGTATCCGCCACAATACCGTAGAGCAGCGGCTCGGCCTCATCCTCCGGTCCTTTCTGCGCCACAAGGCCCAGCTGTTCCATCGTCTGCGGGCCAATCTCCTCCGTCTGGGCAAACACAACACCCATCCCGGCGGCATAGGTATAGAAGCTCTCCGGCATGATCACCGCGTCCAGCACGCCCGCGGCGATGTTAAAGAAAAATTTTTCATAGGAACTCTCGTTGGCTCCCTCCAGTTTCACATCGCCGTAGGAGATCTGGTAGTCCGAGTCATAGACGGCCTGCCCCTTTTTCAGACCCAGGGCCGCGGCGCATTCCTCGGAGATACGGCCGTCCCGCGGATAGTCAATGGGCTGATTCACCACAGCGCACTGAAACAGCACCCGGGGCCCCGGAAAAAAGATGTGGCGGATGAGCAGCACGGCAAGCCCCAGAACCGCCAGGGCGATCAGAATATGATACCAATAATACCTCCGTATATAATCGATCTTCTGTTCCCGGCTCATGCCCTCCATACGTTTGGCGATGGCGCGAAACCATGCTCTCATACGCATCCTCCTTTACTTTTGTGGTTGCAGGGTACGCCCAAAACTGTTTCCCTGTTATACGGTAGTCAGCAAAGCCTCAAAAGAACCCTCCAGCTCATATTCTCCCGTATTGGCCGTGATAAAGATACTGTCCCCCCGCTTAATATCCAGCTCCTCTCCGGCAGCCCGGACGACGCCCTCGCCGTCCAGCACCAGCAGGCTGGCAAAAGAAGTCCTGTCGATCTCCCCGAAAATCTTTTTCATCTTCTGCCCGTCCAGCACGACCTTATCCACCGTAAAATACTGACAGGACACAATGTGGGGCTCGAAAGATTGCCTCCGAAGGATCGGCACCCGGTTCGTCACCTGCAGGGCCTTCTCGATATGAAGGTCCCTCTCCCGGCCGTTGGCGTCCTTTCTGCCGTAGTCATAAACCCGATAAGTCACATTGGAATTCTGCTGAATCTCCGCGATCAGGTTGCCGCTGCCGATGGCATGGATGGTGCCGGGTTCAATGAAAAGCACATCACCTTTTTGCACCTGCACCTTGTTTAATACCTCCAGAAGGGTATGATTTTTGATGCGCTCGGCAAACTCCTCCCGGCTGACCTCCCGGGAGAAGCCGTAGTACAGGCTGGCCCCCTCCTCACAGTCTACAATATACCACATTTCCGTCTTCCCGTACTGATTTTCATGGGACATCGCATAGGAATCGTCGGGATGCACCTGGATGGAGAGATCATCATGGGCGTCGATGAACTTGATCAGCAGGGGAAACTGCTCATAGGGACGGCTGTGGGTGCCCGTCACCTTCTTTCCCTCCATCAAAATATACTCGCTCAAAGTCTCTCCCTTATACTCACCGCTGTCCACATAGCTGGGGCCGTCCGGGTGACAGGAGAGCTCCCAGGTCTCCGCCAGTTTCTCCCCGTCAAATTCCTTGCCGTATTCCTCAATCAATCGGCGGCCGCCCCAAAGATAGTCCTTGCCGCTGGGTTTTAACTTCAATATTGCCATCGCCTGATTCCTCCTTCTACAATGTCAGGATCGCCTGGCCCAGCGCTCTCATTTTTTCATCGGCATCGGTTCCGTCCGTGCCCCTCACGCCCGCGTAATATTTAACCTTCGGTTCTGTTCCGGAGGGGCGCACGCAGAACCAGGCGTCCTGCTCCAGTTCAAAATAGAGCACGTTGGATACCGGCAGCGCAGTGGCCGTCTCCTGCCCGGTGGACAGATCGAGGCAGCGTCCTTCTCTGTAATCCGCAAAAGACCGTACCGCGAAGCCGCCGATCTTTTGCGGCGGATTCTTCCGCAGTTCCTCCAGCATGGCATCCATCTGCTGTTTCCCTTCCATGCCTTTAAAGGTTCTGGAGTACAGTTCTTCTTTGTAATAGCCGTAAGTCTGATACAAGCGCTCCATCTGCTCGCATAGGGTCAACCCCCGGGACTGATACCAGGCCGCCGCCTCACAGAGGGCCATCACGGCCACCACGGCGTCCTTATCCCTGGCATGGGTGCCTTCCAGACAGCCATAGCTCTCCTCATAACCGAAAACAAAAGTGCCCCGGCCCGCCTGCTCGAAAAATTTGATCTGCTCCCCGATGTATTTAAAACCGGTCAGCGTCTCGATCAGCTTCACGCCGTAGGCCTTCGCCACGGCCCGGCCCATTTTACCGGAGACGATGGTGGTCACCACGGCGCTGTCCTCCGGCAGAAGCCCCAGCTTCTTCCTCCTTGACAACAGATATTCAAGGACGATCATCCCGGACATATTTCCGGTAAAACTTTTATACTCGCCTGTGGCCCTGTCTTTTGCATAGATCCCCAGCCGGTCCGCATCGGGATCGGTGGCCAGCACGATATCCGCGTCCACCTTCTCTGCCAGCCGTAAAGCCAGGGTAAACGTGCTCTTGTCCTCGGGGTTGGGGTAACTCACCGTGGGGAAACGTCCGTCGGGCTGTTTCTGCTCGGGCACCACATACACATGGGCAAACCCCAGCTCCCGCAGGATCCGCTGCACCGGCAGATTGCCCGTGCCGTGAAGCGGCGTGTAGACGATCTTTAGCTTGTCGGCCTGGCTGGCAATCGCTTCCGGGGAGAGCACCAGTTTTTTCAGGGCGGCTATATAGCTGTCATCCACCCTGCTGTCGATCTCCTCATACAGTCCGGCCTCCCTGGCCGCCTCCACGGACATAGTCTTTACGGCGTGGAAATCCGTTACCGCCCGCACCTCTCCTATGATCTCGGCATCCTTCGGCGCCGTGATCTGGGCGCCGTCTTCCCAGTATACCTTATAGCCGTTGTACTCCGGCGGATTGTGG
>DPJQ01000121.1:6815-7065 GCA_003542935.1 Lachnospiraceae bacterium
CTCCGGCGGATTGTGGCTGGCCGTCACCACCACCCCCGCCGTACAGCCGAGCTCCCGCAAGGCAAAGGAGAGCATCGGCGTGGGCCGGAGGGAGGGGAAGATGTATGCCTTGATACCGTTGGCCGCCAGACACAGCGCCGTCTCCCGGGCAAATTCCGGGGACATCCGGCGGGAATCGTAGGCGACGGCCACCCCTTTGGCGGAGGCCCCCTCCCTGGCAATATAGTTTGCCAGCCCCTGGGTGGCCTTG
>DPJQ01000121.1:7370-10014 GCA_003542935.1 Lachnospiraceae bacterium
TGCCAGCCCCTGGGTGGCCTTGCGCACGGTATAGATATTCATACGGTTTGTCCCCGCTCCGAGGATGCCGCGCAGGCCTCCCGTGCCGAATTCCAGTTCCTTATAAAAACGGTCGGTGATCTCATCTTCATTCCCTGCCAGAGCCAGAAGCTCCTCCTTGGTCTCCCCATCAAAGTAAGGATCCTCACACCAGAACCGATACGTTTCTTTCACATCCATTGCATAACCTCCATATCTAATCCGTTATTATGGCCGCCAGATAAAAAGGCGTCCCGTGTTCCTCACAATCTTCCGTCAAAATAATCTCTATCTTATGGCGTCCGCGCCTGCCGTGGTGGAGCACCGGTTCCAGCCGCAGGCAGTCCCAGTCCTCATCAAAATTCCCGTCAAGAACCGTGGGAGCCTCACTCTCTCCGTCCAGAATCAAAAGAGCCCCCGGCACTGGTCCCCGCATGGTCTTCCTGTACTGGACGGCGATGCAGGAGGCCTCCAGGGAAAAAGTGATCCGGTCCCCGGCATGGCGGCCCGTCCACCCGCCGGAAAAACAGTCCCCGCAGCCTGTCCGCTCCCGGGTATCCGGCACAAAACCGGAGAGGACGGGGGGAGATATTTTTTACATTCCACCGCTTCGCATTCTCATAGGCATTGGCCGTAAGGGGCGACGGCAGCAGCTCGGCCCGGTCTGCCGGTCCCGCAGCGCCCCGGCTCCCGCGCCCCGGCCCTGAAACCGGCGGCTTACCGGCAGCGTTTTCTCCTTCTCCCGGGACCTCCGCCGCCATCCACGCCGTGATCTGCTCCGCCACCAGCTTATGCCCCAGGTCATTGGGATGCAGGCCGTCAGGGGTCAGCTCCGCCATGGTGTAACGTCCCTCTTTCATAGCCCGGTAAGCGCCCTCGCGGACACTGACCTGGGGAATACCGTAGTGATCGGCAATCTCCCGATGCTCCTTCTCCGCATTTTTTCCGGAATCATAATAAATGTTCTGCAGGATCAGCACCGCCGGATGCGATCTATATCCGAGTATTTTTCTCACAACGCCCTCGAAAGTCTCCCGAAAAAAATCCTCCGGCTCGTCATTGACACAGAAATCCACGATCACTGCATCGGGCTCATATTGCAGCAGATCTTCCCCCGCCCTCGCTGCGCCGAAATGGGAGGTCGTCCCGCCCACCCCGGCATTTATATAGGTAAATACCGTCTGTGGAAACCGCCCCGCCAGCCAGTCATATACCCGTCTGGCAAAGCAGCAGGCTTCCTCCGAGGCCAGACAGCCCTGGGTGATGGAACCACCGATAAATCCCACGGTCAGCTCCCCGCCCGCTTCCGCTTTCGTGAAAAATTCTCTCCACCGTTTCCGGCATAATTCTTCCATATTCTTCCTCCTGAATATCTGTCTGTTTCTTCGTCCCGGGCAGATACACGGTGCCCGCTTTCCCCACGGCGAATATATAACGCCTGCCTCACGGCCCTATGGAGGATACGCCGCCCGCGCTATAATTGCTCCATGACGGATATACCGCAGGCGCACCGTACCACACCGGGATGTCCAGCCCCTCAATATACGCCGCCAGTTCCTCCGCCATCTCTTCAGCCTCGGGAATGCGGATATGCCCCGGCGTACCTGCCCCGTTCCGGCGGTAGCAAAAATGCCGCAACCGCGGATCTTCCATTTCGCGGCACACCCGTTCAATGGCTTCATCCCAGCCGGGATCATGGCAAAGGATCGTGGTGGCCGCCAAGATCAGGGCTCTGGGATATTTCCCGCGTATTGCCATGAGGAAATCTCGATAAGCGCCGCGCCAACGGCTCGCCGCCTCTCCCTCCGGGTCTTCTCTCATATAGTCCACCGGATGGCTGTCGTTCTGTCCCACGGCCACCAGCACCACATGGGGCGTATAGGCTTCAAAATCCCAGTCCGTGGCCGGGCCCAGCTCCGGCTGATAGTGTACTTTATCCCAGATATCCGTAATGCCCGGATACACGGGCGGGGCCACATAGCCGCTGCCACGAAGGAGCGGGATCCCGCCCTGGGCGATATCGTGCAGATCGGCCCCCAGCTTCCGGGCCGCGATCCAGGCGTAGGAGTACCAGCTGTTGGAATACTCGCCGCTGTGCTCCGGATCCGGTCTGCCCACACAATCCACGGCCTCCGATACCTCTCCCGCCGACACCGAATCGCCGTAAACCTCCATACGCCGCCGGAACGGAGACCCCGGCGGCAGCAGGCGGCTGTCCGGCGACAGGGTGAGCTTTTTCAGGATCAGTTCGTGACAGCTGTCCATCCGTTTAAAAAACAGCACCTCATGACAGCCCGCATCCTCCGTCAGACAGATCACGGTATCCCCGCCGGGATGCAGGTGCCAGCATTTCTGCTGCCCGTCCACGATGGCTCCCACGTAATTGTCCCAGCAGACCCGCCGGTTTTCCACCGTGAGCTCCGCTCCGCCGCTGCAGCGAAAATACAGGGAGGTGGCCGGAAATACCCATTCCGGCCTCAGGGGATTATGTCGGTCGATCCGGCCGCTGTAGCGCAGGTTCCCGTCATTCAGCGCGATCTCCATATCTTAATCCTCTTTTTCCAGTATTTCGAGATTTTTCCGTATCAGTTCACACCTCTGTTTCACGCAGTCCGGTGAGCGCAGG
>DPJQ01000121.1:10305-10468 GCA_003542935.1 Lachnospiraceae bacterium
CACGCAGTCCGGTGAGCGCAGGGCATCCTTCGGGGTATGGAACAGATAATCTTCCAGCTTCTCCACCGTGGTAGTGGCCACGTGCATCCGGGTATCGCAGGAAGCGTAATAGATGTACACATCCCCGTTCTCCCTGGCAATGGCCCCGTTGGTGAAGACCACA
>DPJQ01000121.1:10771-10936 GCA_003542935.1 Lachnospiraceae bacterium
ATGGCCCCGTTGGTGAAGACCACATTGGACACGTCGCCCACCCGCTCCGCGCCCAAGGGCACCAGGAACACGCCGGAGGGCTCGGCGACCACTTTCGAGGGATCCGCAAGGTCCGTGCCGAAGGCATACAGCACATAGCGGAGCCCCGCCGCCGTGTTGCGCACG
>DPJQ01000086.1:0-139 GCA_003542935.1 Lachnospiraceae bacterium
TTTTTTCCGATCCGGCGGCAATGGGATTGTTTTTTATGGGAGCTGTCGTCCTGTTGGAAAAAGGTCAGCATACGCCATGCGCCGTTGCGGTTTCTCCTGTCCGGGCAATGGAATATATCGCTGCTAAAGTCGCTTCCCT
>DPJQ01000086.1:423-6237 GCA_003542935.1 Lachnospiraceae bacterium
CGCTTCCCTGTCTATCGTCTCACTCGTCGTTGCCGCCGCATTGGCGCTGGCCGCAGGTGTAGAACATTTATATACGGTACTGTCCGGAACGCTTCTGTCCAGTGTCATATTTACCTTGACGGGAATCATTGTCGCAACAAAAATCGCGAGTCTGAACCAGTTTATTTTGTGGACGGTACCGATGGAAATCATTTGTTTTGTCCCCGCAATTTTGCACCTGTTCAAAATCACCCCCGTCTGGTTTCAATATTATCCGGTCAATGTCTGTATGGATATGATTTCCGGGCAGTTCCCATCTATCGCGGGTCTTTTCAGTGTGATAATAACGGCGGCAATCTTATTCGCCTTTTCAAAATTCTGTGTTTTGAAAATGTGGGACAGCTTGGGAGGTGTAAAGTTATGAAAGCAATTCGGTTGAGTTTTTTTCAGATGACAGCCGCTATGCGGCGGGATATGATGTTATTTGCGGCTTGCCTTGCGCCGATTCTGGCAGGATTTTTCTTTCGGTTTGGCATACCTTTTTTAGAGTCTGCCTTGACAGACTATTTTCAGACACCGGCAATCCTTTCTCCTTACTATAAATTGACAGACGTGTTTTTTATGATGCTGTCTCCCACTATGTTCTGCTTTGTCTCGGCCATGGTTTCTTTAGAGGAAGCGGATGAAAAGACAGCCGCATATCTGTTCATAACGCCTCTGGGGAAAACAGGATATCTGGCCGCGCGGCTTGGGATTCCCGCCGCTGCCGCATTTCTCGTAACTCTTATTCTGTTTCCCGTATTTAAGCTGACGTTTTTTTCTCCGATTGCCATTCTACTGTTTACGGCATGCGGAACTTTGCAGGGGCTGATCGTTGCACTGTTCGTTCTGGCGCTTTCGTCAAACAGGCTGGAGGGCATGGCGGTAACGAAATTGTCCACGCTGACTGTTTTCGGTGCGCTTATCCCTTTTTTCATCAAAGATAACGTACAATTTGCGTTATTTCCATTGCCCTCCTTCTGGATGGGGAAAGCGGCCTGTGAGAATGTGCTGCTCTACATGTTTCCCGCGTTTGCCCTGTCGGATTTATGGATCGGTTTCTTATTAAGATGGTATTTGCGTAAAATGCAGGTATAAGAAGATATGTCTGTTTTTGTCAACGTGCTACAAAGGCAACGGATAAATGCTTCGCCGCCTGGTGACTCAAATGGATCATGCCTTTCCCCTTGGTCAAGCCCGGTTGCTCTTTTAAGTATACTCGCCGCTTCTGGGTTTCTTACAGCCTTGACTTTAATAAATTGCTTTCGTCTAATTTGATCTGCTTCAAATGTAAAACGCTCATCTGTTGTCAATTCATCAAATACTGACTGTGGTATCAGAACCTGCCCAAACAATTTTTCAAGCAAATCTATGCGATCTATTTTGAGAAGCGGTATCAATGGTGTTGTATCTGATACAACTATCATTCTCATTTTTCTCCCCAATTTATCGTAAAGTCTCAGGCCGAGTAGACATACTCTGCCAAACTACCTGATGCCGCTTATTTACAGGACTTCTACGTTAACAAACAGACACTCTGCCCCGAATCATTTCCTATTTAATTTTCATTGTTTTCGTGATCCCTTTCTTTTTCAGCCATTTCATATACGCTTTCTTTTGCTTTTTCGGCACTTTGATAAGCGCTTTCTTATGTATGTCCTTGAATGCCTGTACGCCAACCGATTTACTCTTTAATTTTGCCGTTTGAATCGTAATAGATTTTAATTTCTTACAGCCATAAAAAGCCTGTTTGCCGATTCTGGCCACTTTGGACGGAATCACTACTTTTGTCAGCGCTGTACATTTGTAAAATGCCTTATCACCGATTGCCGTCACATTTTTGCCTAAAGTCAAGGTTCTTAGCTTTTTACAGTTGCCAAATGCCTGCTTGCCTATTCTTAAAACTTTAGACGGGATTACGATTCTGGTCAGGGCCGTACATTTATAAAATGCGCTGTCACCGATGCTGGTGACATCCTGGCCCAGGGAAACGGATTTTAATTTAGTAAAACCCTTGAACGCTCCCTTGCCGATGGCCGTCACTTTAAACGCTTTCCCGTTAATCGTAACCTTGTCCGCAATTTTTAGAGACGTAAATTTTTTATCCGTTTTTTTCCTTGAGGATCCCGTCAACGATACCTCACCGGTGCCATCCGCATTCACCCTGGTCACTTTGTATTTCATTTTGTTTACCGTGGCGGTATAACCGGTTTTTACTACACTCTGCTGGCCTTCCGAGGGGACGCCGGACTGCCCTGTTGAAGGATTGCCGGGCTGCTCTTCCGGCTGTCCTGCTGAAGGATTGCCAGGCTGCCCATCCGACGTACCGGGAGTGGGCGTGTCCGGCTGTTCAGGAGGATCTGTATCCTCCGGGCCGTTTGCCTCGTACAAAATGACGTATGCTGTATTATTATCTTCATTGTAATCGCCGTCCGCGGCCTCGGCAGTCAGTGTAAGATATGCCGCATGGTTTTCATTGTAGACGACATCCTTCTTACTTACGGTAAACTGCGTCTGCGTATTACCATTCGCTTTGAGCGAAATTCCTTCCTGCCGATTCAGCTCTGCCATCTTTTTTTCGTCGCTGTATAAATGCAGCGTAACATTGGCATCAGCCGTACTTGTATTGCTGAGTGTGGCCGTGATCTGTATTTCTTCTTCTGTTTCCGCACCAGTCGCTTCTATGGCTACATCCGACAGGCCGATCTGTTCCGAGACCACACAGCCCGAACGGTCCTCCTGATTTTCGGCAGCGACAGACAAAGTTACTTTTTGTGCGGTATCTACGCTGCTTAAATCCACATAGGCAGTCCCTGCTTTACTCTCTCCGGGCAGCAGCGTGACCGGGACATTCTTCGTAACCTTGCTTCCGTCCTCCAGCGTGATTTCGATTGCAAACGTATGGATGGCTGTATCCTCCGTATTGGTCACAAAATAGTCAATCCCTGTGAGCCCGTCCACTACATCATTTTCGTCAACAGAAGCGCCAGCCAGTTCCAGCCGGGACTCTTCCTTTTTGCTCACATACAGCAAAGAGTTGAGTCCCGTCTCGGTATCCAGCGCGTTAGCGATGATGTGCCATGTCCCCTCCGTATCTATGGCCGGAGAAAAATACCGCCACATCGTATGTTCTTTTTCAAACAGAGTAATGGGCTCCGAATAACCGTTCTCTGTTTTCATGGATGCGAGGATTTTTCCCGCTGCTGTCTCCTCGTCGTATATACTCCATATATATCCTTCTTTTTCCCCATTGGAACAGTACCGCACCTCTGAACCGAAAGCGCTCTCCCCCGCCCCCGCGGAAATCAGTTTTTTACTGGCAGGATCGTATGTATAAAGCGTTCCGTTTATGACAAAATTTACTTTGCCAGCCACATCGTGCAGGCTGGATATTTTTCCGTCCTCTGAGGCCAGCATAAGCCCGGTCAACATGTCAATCACATTGCCGTCGGTGTCAAATACGGCCGTAATACCGTTTGCATGGCCGGTAAACACGGATTGGAGCACATCGCCCGCCGGGTAAACGGTATAGCTGTCAATCGTTCCCGGAGATATGGACAATACCTCTTCATTTTCAAAAGATGACCCATTCCATTTTGCCGTATAGATGGTATTGGATCCCGTCTCCTGCATCAGGTCTGCTTCATCATTCCTGACCCAGGATACCAAGATACCGTCCTGGCCATTGACGATCTGCGGCATCATGTCGTAGGAATCGTTATCTGTCACGCGGATCGGGTCAGAAAAAGAGTTTGTCCCTTCATCAAAAAGGGCGAAATAAATCTCCGCATTAACAGCCATATCTTTCAATACCTTTTCACTGTCCATCTCCACGTTTCCGGCGACAGGCGCTTTCTCTTTCTGCCAGACCAGGGCCAGTTTTCCGTTGACCTCCCTCATGTCCGCATACAAATCCGCGCAGCCGTCATCCATAACCGCCTGCGGCTCCGACCAGACGCCGTTTTCCAGTACAGAATATTTCAATACGCTGCTGTTTAATGTCGTCCTCGCGGGGTCATACGCCTGAAAAACCAGGACTGTCTTGCCGCCGATCTGCACCTGCATGGGAAGGGACGACGGCAGGATTCCTTCCTGAAGCATCTGTATGCTGTTGCTTACGGTGTCCGCTATCCCGCTGGACAGCGCCCGTGACCGCCGGTTCCCTGTGCCGGGATTCCACGCTCCGGCAGCATCGGCAAAAGATGTATCCATCTCGGAAAATGTACCTTCTGTAAGCTTTACTATGTTGTTTTCGGCACCCATCGCCCTTGAACGTTTCTTTGTATCCCACAGCGTTGTTTTATAAGTGGCCAAATTCTGTGTCCAGTCAATGACGAAGACTAATTTCACATGGATGGATGCCTTTGCCTCCAGTTCACCTTTAGAAGCCGGCACAATCGTAATCGGTACGGACAATGTCCCCTGCGGCCCAATCGTGGCCACTTTATCAATGCCGTATCCTCCTTCTACAGTGATAGAAGGCGTCAACTTCAGGCCGCCATCAACAATTTGTAAAGATTTTTCCTTGCTATCATATTTCGGTCCCAGCGACCCGGACAGCTTTCCGGAACCGGTGAGATTAAGATAGAGAGGGCCAATCGGCGTGACGAACTGCCAGCTGATGCTTCCGCTCCATTTAGCGTCTGCGGCCAGTTTTCCCGCAGCGGAGATAAGGTTATCATTTTTATCATAGATATTTTCAAAATATCCCATGACCGATAATTTGGGCAGCACCTCAAATTTATCCGTTGTAACGGCAGTCACAGATTTTACGTTCCAGGCCTCTTTATATTGGCTCAGGCAATCCACCCTGCCGGTATATTTATTGGCGTCGGACACATTTTTCTTGTACTTATTCCATTTGGCCTCGTCATCCAGCCAGTCGCCCTTGCCGATACCGACAGTCCCTTTGAGCGTATAAGAGCCGTCTTCCTTTTCCGTTTTTTGGATCTCAATGGGAAATACAGCGCTTTTTAATGACCAGTTGCCGGGGAAGAAATCTGCGACATTGGAGCCGCCCGAACCGGACGCATCCTCGCCCAGAAACAGGCTGCCGCCGCTCCCCTCTGTAGAAGCGCCCTCCTCTTTTTCGGGCTCCGTCACAGTCACCTGGACAGATACCTTTGAACCGTCGGAAGCCGTACCGGTAACCGTGGTGGTTCCCGCTGCTATTCCGCGCACCCATTGCATTCCGGTGGCTATCCAGACCTCATGATCGCCGTCCGCAGAAGGATATGTAGTAGCGCGAACCGGCAATAGGAAACCCGCGCTCTTCACTTCTGCAATGTTGGCGTCTTTGGATTCCCAGATCACATCTCTGGTCAGGGCTCTCAGATTTTCCAGGCTGTCCTCATAAGCGGAAACAGACATGGTTTTTGAGCTACCTTTCTCTATGGTAAGGGAAGAGGGGCCCTGCAGTTTTCGCTCGGTATCATCCGGGGTTTCGGACTCTTGGGGGGGATTGGGTGTGTTGGCGGTTAGATTTATTTTGACGGGCGTAAGCTGGATGGTTGTGGTTCCATTTCCTATCTGGCCACATGTATTAGAGCCCCAACAATATAAATCCCCGCTTATCGTTATCGCTGCACTATAACTCCATCCCAAAGATACAGCAGACACATTTTCAAGAACTTTTACAGGTGTTTTCGAGCTGTAAGATACGATTCCATTTCCTACCTGGCCATATGAATTATCTCCCCAACAGTATAAATCTCCGCTTGTCGTTATTGCTGCGCTATGCTCCCCCAAAGATACAGTAGCCACATTCCCAAGAATTTTTACGGGCGTAAGCTGGTC
>DPJQ01000035.1 GCA_003542935.1 Lachnospiraceae bacterium
CCTTGACTGTAAACCCTCTTTATACTGTATACAGGAGGGGAACAGGGCGGTTTGGGACGGAAAATTCGGTCCGGGAACCGCCGGCAAGGGAGGAATGTGTAAATGACGATCAAAGAAATCGAGGAACGGCTCCAGGTCACCCGGGCAAATGTGCGTTTCTATGAAAAGGAGGGTCTTTTGTTTCCCAGGCGGAATCCGCTGAACGGCTACCGTGAGTACAGTGAGGAGGACGTAGAAACTCTGCGGAAGATCGTATTTTTCCGTAGTTTGGACGTATCCATTGAGAAGATACGCCTTTACATGGAAGAGAAGGTGGGGCTCCATGAGATATTGGAAGAGCAGATTTGCCAGATCCGGGAAAAACAGGAGACAGCCATGCAGGCCCGGAGTCTGTGTGAGAAATTGCTGGAACAGGAAGAACAGAGTTTTGCCTGTTTTACGGTTCCCGGAGGGGCAGATGAGAGGCCGGTGCTGATCCGGGATACCCTGCACCGCCTGGCTTATGTATGGGATACGCTGCTGGTGTGGGGGATGTTTGCGCTGCAGGCTTTCTATACACTGTTTATGTATCCCCTGCTGCCCGGGGAGATCCCCACGGATTGGAACGGCCTTATGGCGGTGGAATACCATGGGAAATCTTTTTTCCTTTATTATCTGGTACTTTCCATTGTGCTGCTGTACGGTATCCGGGTGGCGGTCTTTTCTCTGTATTGTCCGATCCGGCTCAGATGCTATCTGGATGAAGTCTGCGCTCTGTGTAAAGCAGGGGGAATCGGATTTTCCTTTTCCCAGCAGGTCTACACGGTACTTTCCTGGCAGGGGATTCCCATCGGATACGGCGCGTTCATGTTTGGGGCGGCGGCAGTTTACATTTTGCTGGTGCTGGTCTGCTGGCGTCTCTTTATCCGAAGAGGGGAGGGGGATAACCGATGAAGAAAATGTCAAGGGAGAGACAGCGGGCCAGGATCAGGGAGGCCTTCGGGAAAATTCCTCCGGCGCCCCGCCATATGGATGACAAATACCTGAAACGGCTGGTGGAGCGCGTGGCCTGCCCCGGTTACACGCTCTGTATCATCGATGAAATATTGAAGGGCACCAACACAAAAGAACGTCTGGCTGCTTCTGAGGCGGTGTTGGATTATATGGGAAACACAGGCTGCCTGACCATAGCCGCCACTCATGACCGGGAGCTGGCCGCCACTATGGAGGGGGCATACGATAATTATCATTTCCGCAATTACATGGAGGAGGGGGAGATACGGTTTGACTATCGCCTGCACAGAGGAATCAGTGATTCCAGCAACGCGGTGGCCCTGTTGGAAGTCCTGGGCTTTCCGAAAGAAATCATCCGTGAGGCGGCACTGTTATTATTGTGATCGGGAAGCATTGACTTGGCTGCCGGTTCCGTGATAAGCTGGGATGAATGAAAAATAAAATATTTGCAAAGGGGATAAAATGATGAACCAATATGCGCAACTTCAAAACGGCAGCGATGTGCGGGGAATAGCTATTTCCACGGATGCCGGGGCGGCTACCATGACGGAGGATATGGTGGCCCGCATCGCGTATGCTTTTGCCCGTTTTATTGATAAGAAAACTCAGAAAGAAGCGGGGACGTTGCGGATCGGTGTGGGATACGACTCCAGGCTCACTTCCGAAGCTTTTGCCCGGGCTTGTCTGCAGGGTATCAGGCAGGAAGGGGCCTGTCCGGTTTTGTGCGGTCTGGTATCCACACCGTCCATGTTCATGTCTACGAAATTTGAGGAGACGGATTTTGACGGCGCCGTGATGGTGACGGCCAGTCATCTGCCCTTCAACAGAAACGGATTGAAGTTTTTCTCCCGGGAGGCCGGACTGGAAAAGGATGATATACGGGAAATCCTGGATATGGCGGCGAAAGCCGACCTTCCGGATGAAAGGGTTGGGGAAGATTTTGAAAAGGCAGATCTGATTGGCTGCTATACCCGCCATATTGCGTCACTGATCAAGAGGGAAGTGAATGCGCCGGAATATGATAAACCGCTGCAGGGCCTGCATATTGTCGTCGACGCCGGGAATGGTTCCTGTGGATTCTTCGCTTCCCGTATCCTGGCTCCTCTGGGCGCGGACATAGCGGGTAGCCAGTATCTGCAGCCGGACGGCCATTTTCCCAATCATATTCCGAACCCGGAGGATAAGGAGGCCATCGCCTCTTTGCAGGCCTGCGTGCTGGCGAGCCAGGCAGATATGGGTATCATTTTTGACTGTGACGGGGACAGGAGTGCGGTGGTATTTGCCGACGGCCGTGAGGTCAACAGAAACCGGCTGATTGCCCTGATGGCGGCGATTCTGTCAGAGAAAAATCCGGGCACTACGGTGGTTACGGATTCCGTTACTTCCGACGGGCTGACGGAATTTCTGGAAGGGCAGCTGGGCATGCACCATCACCGGTTCAAACGGGGCTACAAAAACGTAATCAACGAGGCTGTCCGTTTAAACGGTGAAGGACAGGAGACCTGTCTGGCCATAGAGACCTCCGGGCACGGCGCATTAAAAGAAAATTATTTTTCGGATGACGGCGCATATATGGCCACATTGATTCTGTGTGCCCTGGCCAGACACAGGAAAGCGGGTAAGGATCTGTCGGAACTGATACAGTCGCTGAAAGAACCGGCCGAGTCGGTGGAATACCGTCTGGCTATCCGGGCGGAGGATTTCCGGGGTTATGGTATGCAGGTGCTGGAGGCACTGGAAAAATACGTGGAACAGACGGAGGGCTTTACCCTGGCGGTTCCCAATCATGAGGGGATCCGGGTAAACGTCCGGTGTGACGGCATACAGGGCTGGTTCCTGCTGCGGATGTCTCTGCACGAGCCGCTCCTGCCGTTAAATATCGAGACGGAACAAAAAGGCGGTGCGGATCGTATCTATCGGCAGCTCAAGGAGTTTCTCGGAGCCTATACAGAGCTGATTTTGCCATAACGGGAGGGCGTCTTCGATGTGGAGGTTTCATGGTTTACTGTTAAAAAAGCAGGGGTGGTTCCCCTGCTTTTTGTATCCGGGGAGCGCCGGCTCCCCGGATGTGATAAAACGGTTTAGAACATAATCTGCAGAGGCATGCGCATTTTTTCAGCGTCCTCCGGCTTGATCCCGAATTTTTCCTCGTTGATTTTATCGATGGCATTCACTATGGACATATACACGCCCGGATATACCGAGCCGGGTCCGCCCTGGGCGATGCAGGGGATGAAGGAGTGCATACCGTACTGCTCGCAAATCCGGCGCGTCACGGCTTCACACTCTTCATCGGTCCAGCCTTCTTTATCAACGTAAGCATTCTCAATGACACCCATAAAGCTGATCTTATCACCGTATTTTTTAATCAGCTCGTCCACTTTATTGGTCTCCATGCAGCCCTGGTACACGTCGATGCCCATTTCGATCATGTCAGGCACCAGTGTGGCCGCGTAACTGTCGCAGTGATGTACAACATAGTCTACACCGTGGCTCTTATAGTAGCCATAGATTTCTTTGTAGGGCTCCAGAAGGAAATCTTCAAACATGGCCGGACTTAAAAATGTGCTGTCATGGCTGCCCCAGTCGTCATGATGGAAGATCATATCCGGATGGAGATGGGAGCAGATGCCTTCTGCCAGTTCCAGTTCCCACTCGGTCAGATATTTGATCAGATCATGCATTTCATCTTCATAATCCACATAATAATACAGTGCATTTACCATCTCACAGAGATGATGGGTCTGCTCGAACAGGCCGGGAGCAACGAAGGTGGCCTTGAATGCCTTTTCTCCGTCCACGGCATCGTACATGGCTTTGGCCTGATCCCACATTTCCTGAGGAAACTTCAGGGACGGGGCATGTACATAATCCCTCCAGTGCTCAATGTCTTTAACACAGATTTTATCCGGCGTATGTACGGGGAAAGCGCCGGGTACATTCTCGGGAAAACTGTTGGTCACGCCCCAGGCATTTACGACGTTCAGATCACCCTTTTTTAACAGAGGGCTGGTGAACATAAAGGGATGGAAGAGAAGCTGGATGGCCTCGTACTGGTTGACATAGCGATCCGGCTTTCCGCCCGGCTTCATACATTCGATCATGTTCTGTTTTGCTGTTAACATAGATGGTCCTCCTTTAGATGTTTGATGTGATAAACGGCTTGATGTGCCAATGCCATCCGGGCACCTCCGCATATCGTCCTGTCTTTCCTGCGGATTGACATGGCGATGAGCCCGGAATGGCAGCTGCATATTTAAACAGGGATAATGACCCTGTCATGCACATATAGAAACAGACAAAGCACCTATAAATATTTAAGACGGGTTATGGTATATCTGTAAGATGATTTTTTGTTCTTCTTCAGACGTATGCAGGTTTTTCCGATTTTTTCTATTCTGCCATTTTCATCGGCGTAGCATATCTGGTTGATGATCGTGACATCATATACATTTGTTTTCACTTTTTGGATCTTCTGAATCTTGTATCGGGGTTTCCGGGCTCCCCAGTCGCCTCCGCTGTACACATAGGGTTTTCCGCTGGAGTAAGGGGTTTTGGCGATCCATTTTCTCCGGGACGATTTAAAGGCGGGGATCGATTTGGTGCCGGGCTTTATGCCGAAGAGGTCGTAGGTGAGTTTTTGGATCTCTTTTTTGGTGAACGAAGACCCCAGACCATTGCTGTACGAAACATTCGCCGCTGCAGATAAAGCCTGATATCCTTGAAAGGTTTCGGTTTCTTTTTTCTTTTCACGTACCTGCCCTGTGGCATAGGGAGCTATGAGTTTGACGATCTTTTTGAGGTTTTTATCTTTTTTCATAGAAGCGGTGACGTCTTTTGCGGCAGCATGGGAATCCGCGGGGAGAAAGCATAGAGATAAAGATAACGCGAGTAAAGCAGCGAGAATTTTTTGGGGTAAATTCATTTGGGGTCTCCTTTCAAGAGAAATGGTATTTTAAAAATGCACTGTTTATATTATATAATATGCTGAAAAAATGTCAATGATAGATTAAGCGGTACGCAGGATATAAAACCAGATAGATAAAAATAGACAAAAAAGGAATGGAGGGAAGGGAACTGTTAATGCGTATTTGCCATTTTGTTGCTCGCGGCATGGAGAGGAAAAAAGGGTGCGGAAGAAGTGCATCCGAATGGCGGGGGATTGTCTTATTGCTGCTGGTTTTTGTGTATGGGGCGGGCGTCTGGTATTACCGGGATCATTTTTTGCCGGGAACTGTGGTGGACGGTATAAAGCTGTCCCGAATGAGCCGGAGGGATGCGGAGGCGTTGCTGGAAAGCTATACGCTGACGCTGGAGGAGCGGATGGCCGATGGGGCCGCAGCGGAGGAAGTGCTGACCGGCAGACAGCTGGGACTGAGCTGGGGGGACGAGGGGGGACTGCGAGTACTGCTGGAGGAACAGAATCCCTGGCAGTGGCCCTTTGCGGTCTGGCAGCCCCATGAGAAGAAGGGCATGGTGATTTGGGACAAAACCCGGTTTTATAAAACGATGGATGGTCTGCGGGGATTTTCGGCGGCCTTTGCCAGTGCACCGGTGGACGCCCGCCTGTCGGAGTATACACAAGGGGTCGGTTATACGGTTTTACCCGAGGAGAGGGGCAACACCCTGGATCGGGACCGGACGCTGGACTGTATCAGAAAAGCCATGGGCGCACTGAAGCCGAGGGCGGATCTGGAGGAGAATGGCTGCTACCGGGAACCGGGAAGAACGGCCGGGGACGAAGGACTGCAGAGGCTGGCGGAGGAAATGAACCGGTATGTAAGCACAGAGGTGATTTATCGTTTTGGAAATGCGGAGGAAGTATTGGACGGCAGGACAATACACCGGTGGCTCAGGGCAGAACGGGACAGGGTTATTCTTGATAAGGAGGGGGTATCGGAATATGTGGCGTCCCTGCGAAAAAAATATGATACGATATTCCGCAGCCGTACCTTTATGACCAGCTACGGCGAGGAAATTGAGCTGCGGGAAGGGGACTACGGCTGGTGGATGGATTCCGCCCGGGAAACGGAAGAACTGTATCAGATGATCTGCCAGGGAAGGAGCGGTATGCGCACACCGGCCTATTTTCAGACGGCAGCCATGTACGGCAGCCGGGATTACGGTGACAGCTATGTGGAGATCAATCTGACGGCCCAGCATTTATTCGTATATAAGAATGGGAAAAGGGTGATGGAATCGGATTTTGTTTCCGGAAATGTGGCCAGCGGTGACGCAACGCCGGAGGGGATCTACGGACTGACTTATAAAGAGAGGGATGCCACTTTGAACGGGGACGATTATGAATCTATGGTATCTTACTGGATGCCTTTTAACCGAAACGTGGGTCTGCATGACGCTGTCTGGCGGGAGCGGTTTGGCGGTGATATTTATCGCGCGGGGGGATCCCATGGCTGCATCAATCTGCCCTATGCGGCGGCGGCAAAGCTGTATGGACATGTGGAAAAAGGAATGGCTGTGATCTGCTATACCCTGCCCGGCACGGCGTCCGGTTCTGTCACGGCCCAGACTGCCAGGGATACGGCGCAGTCGGTGATCGATGCCATAGACCGCCTGGGCACCGTGACCCGGGACAGCGGTAAGCGTATTGAGCGCATTCACGCTCTTTATGAACGTCTTACCTCCGAAGCCCGCCGGTATGTGACAAATTATGAGCAGTTTCTCCGGGCGGAGAAACGCTATAGAGAGCTGTGATGAAAAGTGCGCAGAGTTTCTGCCGGGTACCTGTCTTAAAAATACTGTTCGATCCATCCGCACAGGGTGGCCTCATAATCTCCCTCCACGTCCTCACTTTTTCCGGCGTGCAGCAAGTTCGTCTCGACACCTGAGGGGGTATCATGATCGGCGTATTCCCAGATATGGTAGCCCAGCCCCCGATGAACAAAATCAATGCTGCCGCAACCCTCCACCTCCGTGTAGGTGAACGTGATATGTTTCTTTTGCAGCGCTTTTTGAACAGATTGCAGTCTCATAAAGCAGTCCTTTCTGCCGTCGTGCCCGGGGGAAGAAAAGGTAGTACAGATGGCCGGGATTTTCGCCGGAAAACAGGCGCAGGTATTGATCAAACTACGAGCATAGTTCAATTCTTCGTTTATACGAGCAGCTTTTAGGCGGGCCGAGCCGGCGGCGTAACTTTTGTTTTCTACATCAAGGTTATTGTAATCATTATGCCGTGGAATTACAATAGCCATACGTGTGATTTTAGCGGAACGGTTTGCGTTTCACTCCGGTCGGCGCTTAACAAACGTCCATTGGACGTTCAGCGCCCTGCAGCGAAAGGCTGGATTCACTTCTGGCAAAATGTCAGTGTTCTTATGATGTTCCCGAAGATGGAATTGCGGCGAAGGCGAATCCGCAGGGTATGGATGCGTATTATTAAAGTACTTTTTGCATACACTGTAAAAACAGCGTCTTCGGGAGCTTATTCGTGAAAGATTATATCGAAGAGCGGGCAGTGGAAATTGCCAATTATATTATTGAGACAAAAGCAACAGTGCGCCAGACAGCGAAAAAGTTCGGGATTTCAAAATCAACAGTACATAAGGACGTGACAGACCGTTTGAGCCAGATCAATCCCTCCCTGGCCAGCGAAGCGAGGCAGGTGCTGGACGTCAACAAATCCGAACGGCATATCCGCGGCGGCATGGCCACGAGGGAGAAATATCTCCATCTGGAACAGAGTTCCTCCTGAATGAATTCTCCTTTGGCCCATGTTTACATTCTTATAGGCGTTGTCTTGAAGAATGAACTTCGTGTTGCGTAAAGTGTAAAATCCTGGGTTGAAGGAGGATTTGAAAATAGCCAAACGGTTTTTCGTGGGTTGTAAAATGTAAAGCAGTATTTTATAATGAGAAAAATGCTGTGGTTGTACCGGCATGAAAATACAAAGGAGAGGGAATATGAACAGAGAAACGGTTATTGTCGTGGATTTTGGCGGCCAGTATAATCAACTTGTGGCGCGCCGTGTCCGTGAGTGTAATGTTTACTGCGAGATTTATTCTTATAAGACGAATATTGAAAAAATCAAGGAGATGAATCCCAAAGGAATCATATTAACCGGAGGCCCCAGTAGCTGTTATATCGAGGGGGCTCCGACGTATTCCCGGGAGCTGTTTGAGCTGGGAATTCCGGTATTGGGACTTTGCTACGGTGCCCAGTTGATGCAGTTCATTCTGGGAGGCAGAGTGGAGACGGCTCCTGTGCGGGAATATGGAAAGATAGAGGTTCATGTAAAGCCGGATTCGCCCCTTTTTACCGGTGTGGAGGGCGATACGGTCTGCTGGATGAGCCATAATGATTATATCGCGGAGGCCGCGCCGGGATTTTCTGTCTGTGCCTATACTCAGGATTGTCCGGTGGCGGCTGCGGAGGACAGAGAGCGGGAACTCTATGCGATCCAGTTTCATCCCGAGGTGCTGCATACCGTGCGGGGGAAAGAGATCTTGGCCAATTTTGTTCACGGTATATGCGGCTGCGGAGGGGATTGGCGGATGGATTCTTTTGTAGAAGAGTCCATAGGGGCGATCCGGGAGAAGGTAGGCGGCGGCCGGGTGCTCTGTGCCCTGTCCGGCGGCGTGGACTCTTCGGTGGCGGCCGTGCTGCTCTCCAAGGCCATCGGCAGACAGCTTACCTGTGTATTCGTGGATCATGGTCTGCTGCGCAAAAACGAGGGCGATGAGGTGGAGGCCGTATTCGGCCCTGACGGGCCCTATGACCTGAATTTCATTCGCGTCAACGCCCAGCAGCGCTACTATGCCAAACTGGCCGGTGTGAAGGAACCGGAAGCCAAGAGAAAGATCATCGGAGAGGAATTCATCCGCGTATTTGAGGAGGAAGCCAAGAAAATCGGCGCAGTGGATTTCCTCGTCCAGGGAACAATCTATCCTGACGTGGTAGAGTCCGGCCTGGGCGGTGAGTCCGCCGTCATTAAATCCCATCATAACGTGGGCGGCTTACCGGATTATGTGGATTTCAAGGAAATCATAGAGCCGCTGAGGGATCTGTTTAAAGATGAGGTGCGCAAGGTCGGTCTGGAACTGGGTATTCCGGAGTATCTTGTGTTCCGTCAGCCATTCCCCGGCCCTGGCCTGGGTATCCGCATCATCGGCGAAGTCACGGAGGAAAAGGTGAAAATCGTGCAGGACGCCGACGCCATCTACCGGGAAGAGATCGCCAATGCGGGGCTGGATAAAGGGATTAATCAGTATTTTGCGGCGCTCACAAATATGCGTTCTGTGGGAGTTATGGGTGATGAGAGAACCTATGATTATGCAGTAGCCCTGCGGGCGGTATGTACGGTTGATTTTATGACCGCGGAGGCGGCGGAGATCCCTTATGATGTGCTTCAGCGGGTGATGAGCAGGATCATCAATGAGGTGAAAGGGGTTAACCGGGTGTTCTACGATTTGACAAGTAAACCGCCGGGGACGATTGAGTTCGAATAAGCGAAAAACGCTTGAAAGCCCCGAAAACAGGGCGTTTCACGAAAGTGCTTCTTGCAAATTTCTTGCAAAATCTTGTGTACTCAAAATAATACATGTATCAAAAAGACAGAAATTCCGGATTGTGGAATTTCTGTTTTTTTGATGTTCTTTTTTCAGAGATTCCA
>DPJQ01000156.1 GCA_003542935.1 Lachnospiraceae bacterium
ATTGAGCGTTTTTTGGCGACAACAGAGAGAAGACCTGTAGACAGACCGGCCTGCTGGTTGGGCGATCCCACGCCGGAGGCAGTTCCGGCCCTTTGCGACTTTTACAATGTAAAAGACATCAAAGAACTTAAAAGAGTCTGCGGCGATGACTTCTATGCGGTGGAGATTCCTTACAAATCTCCGACCTGCTCCGCCATCTTTGCAGCTTTTGACTGGTACATGAACGGCAGCAACGTGGATACGGAGCATCGTACTCTGACCGCTGACGGCTGCTTTGCCCAGTGTGAGGATGTGGATGATGTGAAAGCCGTGAATTTCCCGTGGCCGGATCCGGAACTGTACATCGATCCGGAGGAATGCCGGAGGCTGGTGGACGAAGCGCCCGATGACAAGGCGGTTATGGGTATGCTCTGGGCATGCCATTTTCAGGATGTCTGCGCGGCCTTTGGTATGCAGACCTGCCTGATGAACATGGTTGCCGAGCCGGAAATGGTGCACTATGTGGATGACCACATCGTGAAATTTTATGAGAAGGCGCTGAAAATATTCCTGGAGGCAACCAAGGGCAAAGTACATGCGATTCTGATTGGTGATGATATGGGAAGCCAGAGAGGCCTGATGATCAGCCCGGAGCTGATTTCCGAGTTTGTCATTCCCGGAGCAAAGAAGCTGATCGAGATCGCCCACAGCTATGGCGTGAAAGTGATGTATCATTCCTGCGGTTCCATCGTGGAGGCTATTCCGCTGCTCATCGAGGCCGGCGTGGATATCATTCATCCGATCCAGGCGCTGGCTGCCGGTATGCAGCCGGACAATTTGAAAGCAAAATTTGACGGTCAGATTTCTTTCTGCGGTGGTGTGGATACTCAGGATCTGCTGCCGAACGGTACGCCGGAGATGGTGGCGGCTAAGGTAAAAGAACTGCGCGGCTATTTCCCGACGGGCCTGATCGTATCGCCGAGCCACGAGGGATTACAGCCGGATGTACCGCCGAGAAATATCAAGGCACTATTTGACGAGGCTACTAAAGTTTACGAATAAACTGTCTTTTGGGGGAAAGAAGGTATTATGATCAAGCGTATTGGGGAAATGATTAAAATTAAACCGGAGGGAAAGGAGCAGTACAATGCGTACCATGCCAATCCTCTGCCGGGGGTTAATGAGATGATCAAGGCATGCCACCTCAGAAATTATTCGATCTATCAGAGAGGCGAGTATATGTTCGCCTACTATGAGTATGATGGGGATGATTTCGATGGAGATATGGCAAAAATGGCGGAGGATCCGGCGACTCAGCACTGGTGGAGTCTGGTAAAACCGCTGATGCAGCCCCTGGAGGACCGGAAAGAGGGGGAATTCTGGTCCGGTATGGAGGAAGTGTATCATCTGGATTAAGCCGGTTCAGGCATATATAGCCGTATGAGCCCGAGAAGTTGTAAAATTGTGAGGGAGAGCGTTGATGAAAATCGGCGCTCTCTTTCTGGCGTTCGAATTTTTGGGGAAAACGGTACGGATTGGAAAGTCAGGAGGCAGGAGAAATGGACTTATTTTCGTATATGAAGGAGAAAAATCAGGAAAAGGAATCGCCGTTGGCATCCCGGATGCGGCCGAAGACGCTGGACGAGGTGGTGGGCCAGCAGCATATTATCGGCGAGGGGAAGATGCTGTACCGGGCTATTAAAGCGGACAAGCTGGGATCCGTCATTTTTTACGGTCCGCCGGGAACAGGGAAAACGACACTGGCCAAAGTGATTGCTAATACCACCAGCGCTCAATTCACCCAGCTGAATGCGACTACGGCGGGAAAAAAGGATATGGAGGCGGCGGTGAAGGAAGCGCAGGATCAGCTCGGGATGTATGGCAGAAAGACGATACTGTTTATTGATGAGATCCATCGGTTTAATAAGGGCCAGCAGGACTATCTGCTCCCCTTTGTGGAGGATGGAACGGTGATCCTGATCGGAGCCACCACCGAGAATCCATATTTCGAGGTGAACGGGGCCCTTTTGTCGCGCTCCATCATATTTGAACTGAAAGCTTTGGAGAAAGAGGACATCGCCGGTCTTCTTACCCGGGCAGTGGCGGATGAGGTCTGCGGTATGGGAAGTTACGGGGCGGTGCTGGAGGATGATGCGAGAGATTTTCTTGCAGATATTGCCGGCGGCGACGCCCGGGCGGCCCTGAATGCCGTGGAGCTTGCAGTGTTGACTACGCCCCGTGGGGAAGACGGCGTGATTCGGATCGATTTGGAGACGGCTTCGGAATGTATTCAGAAACGGTTGGTGCGTTATGATAAGACGGGCGACCAGCACTACGATACAATATCCGCTTTTATCAAGAGTCTCCGCGGTTCCGATCCGGATGCGGCGGTCTATTATCTGGCGAAAATGCTTTATGCGGGGGAGGACGTCCGATTTATTGCCCGCCGTTTGATGATTTCCGCGGCGGAGGATGTGGGAAATGCCGATCCTCAGGCGTTGAATCTGGCAGTATCCGCCAGTCTGGCCGTGGAGCGGGTGGGGATGCCGGAGGCTCAGATCATTCTGGCCCAGGCTGCTGCCTACATTGCCGGGGCACCGAAAAGTAATGCGGCCAGTCAGGCGATCTTTGCCGCCATGGAGTCTGTGGGAAAGGTGAAAGCCACTGTGCCTGTCCATCTGCAGGACGCCCATTATAAGGGAGCCGCAAAGCTGGGACACGGGACGGGGTATCTGTATCCCCATGATTATGAAGAACACTATGTGAAACAGCAGTATCTGCCGGATGAGATTGCAGGAAGCGTGTTTTATGAACCCACCCAGATGGGTGAGGAAGAGAAAATACGGGCGCGGCTGGAGCGGTTGCACCAGAGGTAAACTTCAGGAGGTGTGAGACCTACAGTAAATTTTCCATCAAAAGACAATAGATTTCCGAGTTTTTTTCACGCCATTTTTTGCAGATGGTCATGGCTGCTTCCTCTGTGGGAACGGACAGGGAGAGGTGGAGCAGTTCGTGGCCTTTCTCACGGATGCGGCAGTCCACCGTGTATTCCTGGAACTCATTTCGGTCGTAAATGGCAGGATAGGAATGCCGTTCCAGCAGCTCACAGCCATGTTCCCGCAGATATGTATCGATCTCTCTGCGGATTTCCGGGGAGATATTATGGCGGAAAAGGTCGATGGTGCCCAACCCTTCATCCGTAATCGTGTAAAGAAAAGAATTGCGGTATTTTTCAGGTGTAATTAATCCGGCCTCGCTCATCTCAGAAAGTATCTGTTGGACATTAAAATAACTCGTGTACTGCTTTTCTACCATCAGATCACAGAGCCAGGATGTAGTCAGGGGCTCCTGTGCCGTCTCCAGTGTATAGAGCAGAATCAGTTTATAGAGTGTGAAAGCTTCGGTCATGGTTTCCCATCCTTTTTATACTTTTTTCCCTGCCAGGTATCCAGGAGCTTCATTTGGTGGTGCAGGTCATTCAGCACAGAACGTTTGGCGCCGCTCCAGAGAGGGGCGATCAGCAGTTGCTTCGGTCCGTCTCCGGTGAGCCTGTGAATCACCAGGTCAGGAGAGAGTATCTCAAGACACCGGATAACCAGCTGAATATAGTGTGTCCGGGTGAGAGTATCAAATCGGCCTTCGGCATAGTCGCGGGCCAGATCAGTGCCGGACAGCACATGCAGAAGCTGGAGTTTCACCCCGGTGACCGGCTGCATGTTAAGAAATTCCATAGTTTCATACATATGGTGATCGCTTTCTCCGGGGAGCCCCAGGATCGTGTGGGTAATGATCTGTGTAATGGACGATTCGTGAAGCCGTTTTACGGCGTCTGTAAAACAGGAGAGCGGATAGCCCCGCCGGATATAGCGGGCGGTCTCCTCGTGGATGGTCTGCAGGCCCAATTCCACCCATACGGGTTTGATGCAGTTCAGTTCTTCAAGGAGCCTCACCGTTTCGTCGGGGAGGCAGTCGGGCCGGGTGGCCACGGACAATGCGACCACATCGGGGCAGCGGACGGCCTCAGTAAACAGTTTTCTGAGCGTATCCACAGGCGCATAGGTATTGGTATAGGCCTGAAAGTATGCGATGAATTTTCTTATAGGCCGTTTTGCCCGGATCTGAGCGATCTGTTCCTTCAACTGTTCGGTGATTGATATACGGCGGCTGCCGGCAAATTCACCGGATCCGCCCGCACTGCAGAAAATACAGCCTCCTGTTCCCAGCGTACCGTCCCGGTTGGGACAGGTCATGCCTCCGTCCAAAGGCAGTCGGTATACCTTTTCGCCGAAAGTGTCCCGGCAGTAGGCGTCCAGAGAATAGTAGGGGCGGCCGTTCCAGAGAGACCGGCCCGTCATTCCTCTAGTCCGCTTTTTGGATGAATCCGGTCGATCACCATGGAATAGCCGTCGTTTCCATAAACGAGGCAGCGGTTGACACGGCTGATCGTGGCAGTGGAAGCGCCGGTCTTTTCCGAGATTTCCGTGTAAGTATTTTTGTCCTTGAGCATCCGCGCTACTTCAAAGCGTTGGGACAGGGACAGTAGTTCATTGATTGTGCAGATGTCCTCAAAAAAAGTATAACATTCTTCCTTTGTTTCCAGGCTGAGTACTGCGGCAAAGAGCTGATCCACAGCCTCCGTGTGAAGTTTCTTATTCATGCATTTCCTCCGATGTGTTTCTCGGGCCCATTTTCAGGTCAGGCCATAGTTCCTTCATTTTAGCACACTGACAATTTACTGTAAAGAAGTGCGTTATTTTTTCTTCGGGGTTCCCTTTTTCGGGCTTTCCGGAAAATGGTCCAGCAGTTTTTCGATGACCTGTTTGCGGATATATACGTCAAAGCTCAACATACAGATGGAAGTGAACAGCCGGAGAAATTCCTGATCTTCTTCGGGATAGTCTTCGAAAATTCGGTTGCATTTAAGCGTTTCCTGCTCCAGATCGGCCAGGAGCTTTTCCATTTTGCCAGGAGCCAGACCGAAGATTCGGCTGTAGATGTCGGACAGATTGTGTTCGCTGTTTTCGTCAAAAAAGGCATCGTTCAGCGGTGTCAGAAGCTTCTGGATATCTGTGATAGAGAGAAAATTTTTGAAATAATAGATGAACAGCATGATCAGGACATGGTTCCTGCTGTATTTTTTCTTCTCGGGAGGCGGAAGCAGGCGGTTTTTGGCGTAATTATTGATCATGGTCTTTGTCAGGATCTTGTCCTCAGGATAACGCCGGGTATAATCCATCCGGCTGTTCATAAATGTAGTGACCTGATCCATGTACAGGGGAATATCCGGGATCTCTTCCGGGCGGATGTAGTCAAATCTATTTAAAAATTCTTCGATGATCTTCTGCAGATCTTCCTGATTG
Source organism: Lachnospiraceae bacterium (assembly GCA_003542935.1). GTDB lineage: Bacteria > Bacillota > Clostridia > Lachnospirales > Lachnospiraceae > UBA11957. The sequence goes on from DPJQ01000156.1 coordinate 5,340, forward strand.
GCGTCCATGAATGTATATACCTCCGATGATGACATAGCATATGAAACAGATATGATTGAATTATAATCTTGTCAGCGGGAAAAATCAAGCCGTCTTGACCGTCAGGTGTGGTCATCCTTACAGATGAAATGCGCGGCACTACCAGCGCGATGCTTGAGTCTGCGGTAAAGGCCGGGCAGGGGGGGTCTGTGCAGGAATAGTTCCTTTGTTTTTGACATAACACAGAGGCCTGTATTATAATGAAACAATGATGGAAACGCAGAGCTGTGTTTTCGATCGCAGGTTCCAAAAAGGAGGAGAGATTATGAAGAAATATGGAATCATGCTGGCGGCAGTGTTGCTGTGCCTGGTCATTTGCATGCCGGTGGCTGCCGCGGAGAAAAAGGATGGGGCTAAGGCAGATGAGGTAAAGACGATCACGGTCAGTGCGGTGGGGGACTGTACCCTGGGGGTAGATTCACGGTATAACCAATCCTTCAACAATTACTATAAACGGAATAATGCCGCTTATTTTCTGAAAAAGGTGAAGCCGATTTTTGAAAAGGATGATATTACAGTTGCCAACTTTGAGGGGACACTGACCAATTCCACCAGCCGTGCCAACAAGACATTTACGTTCAGGGGTCCGGCCAAATACGCTTCGATTCTGACGAAGGGATCCGTAGAGGTAGTGAACCTCGCCAATAACCATTCGGCTGATTTCGGCAAGAGAGGGCTTAGCGATACGAAAAAAACATTGAAAAAGTATGGCATCCCCTATTGTATGCAGAGCACGATAGCCTATAAGACCGTCCAGGGAATCAAGGTCGCATTCCTGGGGTTCAATAAACTGAATGGCGTATCCAATAGTACAGTGAAAAAGACCATAAATAAGGCGAAGAAAAACGGAGCCGAGATCGTGATCGTCAGTTTTCACTGGGGGATTGAGCTGGATAAGTATCCCAATGATGCAGAGAAAAAGGCGGGCCGTGCGGCCATCGACAATGGCGCGTCCCTGGTGCTGGGCCATCATCCTCATATTCTGCAGGGTATAGAAAAATATCAAGACCGCTATATCGTTTACAGTCTTGGCAATTTCTGTTTCGGTGGGAACAGTAACCCGAGAGATAAGGATACCATGATTTTCCAGCAGACTTTCTATGTGAAAAACGGAAAATTGCAGTCCAAACAGGATGCGAAGGTGATCCCCTGTTCCCTGTCCTCCACTGGCAGAACCAATGATTTTCAACCTAAGCCACTGAAAGGGAAAGAAAGGGACAGGGTGATTAATAAAATCAACACACTGAGCAAGGGTATGCATACGTCGGCTAAATCGAACAGGGAATTAAAATAATCAAAAAACAGTTGACAAGACAAATAGACGGGTGTTATTCTACATAAAGATTGTAGTATGTTACTCGAGCGGGAGGCATTAACTATACATAGCATTTTTGGATGTTTATGTGTGTTAGTGCCTTTTTTGCATATCCAGGAGGCGCATAAAACCTGGCATTGCGCGGGGCATACCTTCAATGTGGCAATTTTTGGGCATAGTAAGCATACAGAGAAGTGAAATCCACACATATCCATCCGGAAAAATATAAGAAAAGGAGAGTAAAAAATGAAAGACAAGATTTTCGCTGTATTGCAGCGGGTGGGACGAAGCTTCATGCTGCCCATAGCTATCCTTCCGGTGGCGGGGCTGTTGCTGGGCATAGGCAGTTCCTTTACTAATGAGACGACGATCGCCACCTATGGGCTCGTCGGTATTCTGGGAGAAGGAACTCTTCTCCACGCGCTGCTGGTGATCATGAACAAGGTGGGCAGTGCGGTATTTGACAATCTGCCCCTGATCTTTGCGGTGGGTGTGGCCATCGGCATGGCAAAGAAGGAGAAAGAGGTCTCGGCTCTGTCTGCCGTAATTGCTTACTTCGTGATGAATACGGCTATCAGCGCCATGCTGATGGTTACCGGGAAGATTACGGACGGCGGTGAGATCGCTGAGGGTGTCCTGGAGGGGACGATCACTTCTGTCTGCGGCATTCAGACGTTGCAGATGGGCGTATTCGGCGGTATTATCGTGGGCCTGGGTGTGGCGGCCCTGCACAACCGCTTTTACAAGATTGCCCTGCCTAATGCTCTGTCCTTTTTCGGAGGTACCCGGTTCGTGCCGATCATTTCTACGGTAGTATATATGTTCGTGGGTATCGGCCTGTATTTTGTATGGCCCACGGTACAGGGCGGGATCTATGCCCTGGGCGGACTGGTGACGGGCAGCGGTTATGTGGGGACGCTGATTTTCGGATTGATCAAGCGGGCGCTGATTCCTTTCGGCCTGCACCATGTATTTTACATGCCCTTCTGGCAGACGGCTGTGGGCGGCACGATGGAAGTGGCCGGACAGACGATACAGGGCGGCCAGAACATATTTTTTGCCCAGCTGGCTGATTCAGCCAATGTGGTTCATTTCAGTGCCGATGCCACCAGATATTTTTCCGGTGAGTTTATCTTTATGATCTTCGGCCTTCCCGGCGCAGCGCTGGCTATGTACAGGTGCGCAAAGCCGGAGAAGAAAAAAGCGGCCGGCGGTCTTCTATTGTCCGCAGCTCTGGCCTGTATGATGACCGGTATCACGGAACCTTTGGAGTTTTCCTTCTTGTTCGTGGCTCCGGCCCTGTTTGCGGTACAGGTGATCCTGGCCGGTTCCGCTTATATGCTGGCCCATATATTGAATATTGCTGTGGGGCTTACATTTTCCGGTGGTTTCCTTGACTTTTTCCTGTTCGGTATCTTGCAGGGTAACGAAAAGACCAGCTGGATGATGGTCGTTCCGGTGGGTGTGGTGTATTTCTTCCTATATTATTTTATTTTCAAATTCCTGATCCAGAAATTTGATTTTAAGACGCCGGGAAGAGAAGATGACGATACGGAGACGAAGCTTTACACCAGAGCGGATGTGAATGCCCGCAAGGAAGGGGCCTCCGCAACTTCCGACGGCGGGGCTGCCGATGATCCTGTGAGCCAGACGATCACCAGGGGGCTTGGCGGCAAGAAAAATATCAGTGATGTGGACTGCTGTGCCACAAGGCTGCGCTGCACCGTATATGACGCAGGACTTGTCAATGACGCACTGCTTAAGTCTACAGGGGCTTCCGGCGTCGTGCATAAAGGAAACGGCGTTCAGGTGATCTATGGCCCCCATGTGACGGTGATCAAATCTAATCTGGAGGACTACCTGGAGAAAGCCCCCGACGAGGAAGCGGCTCCGGCGGAAACAACGGTAGAAACGGTTGTGGAGGATGCCGGACAGGAGGAGAAGCCGACAAAGGTGGTGCAGTCCATCATCATATCCAGCCCGGTGCAGGGTCTGGCGGCAGATCTGTCAACGGCGCCGGACGAAGCATTTGCGGGAAGGATGATGGGAGACGGAGCGGCCGTGACACCTGTGGATCCCATTGTCAGGGCGCCCGAGGACGGGGAAGTATGCTTTGTGTTCGAGACGAAGCATGCCATCGGTTTTCTGACTGACACGGGGATCAGCCTGTTGATCCATATGGGGATCGATACGGTGAAATTGAACGGTGAAGGTTTTGAGGTATTTGTGGAGAACGGGCAGAAAGTGAAAAAGGGCGATCCGATGTTAAAACTGGATCTGGAGTTCCTGAAAAGCCATGCACCTTCCATCGTCTCTCCGGTACTCTGCACGGAGCTGGAGGATAATCAGAAGATCCGTCTTTTGAAAGAGGGAGAGATACAGGCTGGAGAAGCGCTTTTTGCCGTGGATATCTGTGAATAGCATGGAGAACATGATTCAGGTGGCAGTGTGCGGATTGCAAATGAAAAATGATGAGTGGGATGAGATATGTACAGAGTTAAAAAGGTTTTAAACCACAATGCGGTTCTTGTGATCGGGGCGGATAAACCGAAGGACTATCTGATCATGGGGAAAGGCATCGGTTTTGGAAAAAAGGTCAGCGAATATGTGGAGGCAGGGCCAAAGGATACGGTGTATTCTCTGCAGGAACTCACAGAGCGGGGCAATGCTGCGGATATCGTCAGATCCGTCTCCCCGGTATGCCTGGAGTTGGCCAACGAGGTGCTGAATCAGGCGGAGAAAACTTTCGGAAAGATCGACCGATCCATACTCTTTCCCATGGCTGATCATATTGCCTATGCTGTGAAACGTATCAAAAACCGCGAGCAGATCAGTAATCCTCTGACGGAGGATATCCGCATACTGTTTTACAAGGAATACAAAGTTGCCGAATGTATAAAGCCCATGTTGAAAGAACTGTTGGATGTGGAGATTGATGAGCACGAGATCGGCTACATTGCCCTCCATGTCCATTCGGCTATCAATGATGAAAAGGTTTCCCAGGCCATGCAGATCGCGCGGGCGGTCCGGGAGTGTATCGTTCTGGTGGAGCAACAGACTCAGAAGAAAATTGATGTTATGTCGCTGGCCTATAACCGGCTGATGAACCATGTGCGGTATATGGTGGCCCGGGCTATAGGCGGCGAGCGTCTGAAGCTGAATATGAACGATTACATGGAGGTCAAGTTTCCCGAGGCGTTTAAGACGGCATCCCTGGTCTGTGAGGAGATCGGGAAAAGCCTGAAAGTGAAACTGGAGGAGGCGGAAGTGGGGTATTTGGCCATGCATATCGAGCGCGTAGGCAGTGATGAGATGGGGGAAGAGTAAAGCTGTTATTTTTTACACCCGGGCCATGCACTCGCACGTGGCTGCGGGAGAACATAATGTATGAAATGCAGAGTTTTTAGAAAAAGTCAAAGGCTCTGCATTTTTTGTGTTCAATTAATTGATCATTAGGTTGAAATATGGAGATAGATGGCCTATAATGGGAGAAGTTTTTTCGATTGATGGAGAAGGACGGAGGAGGATATGGAGTTAAATAAGCAGCAGCAGGAGGCGGTGTTCTGTACGGAGGGGCCGCTTCTGATCATAGCGGGGGCAGGGTCAGGGAAGACGCGGGTATTGACTGAGCGGATTGCCTATCTGATCAGTGAAAAGGGGGTGACGCCCTGGAATATTCTGGCGATTACTTTTACGAATAAGGCGGCCGGGGAGATGCGGGAACGGGTGAATCGGCTGGCGGGTGTCCAGGGGGACAGTGTATGGGTCAGCACCTTTCATTCCATGTGTGTGCGGATCCTGCGTCGATACATAGACCGCCTGGGGTATGACAGAAGTTTTACCATTTATGATACGGACGATCAGAAAACGGTGATCAAGGCCGTACTCAAGCAGCTTGACCTGGATCCCAAGACATTCAAGGACAGGGCATTGCTCTCGGCGATCTCCGCGGCAAAAAATGAGATGGTTTCCCCGGAGGAATATGCGCTGAACGCGGCGGGGGACTGGAATAAACAGGAGATTGCCCGGGCCTACAAAGCCTACCAGCAGCATCTGTGGCAGAGCAACGCCCTGGATTTTGATGATCTGCTGGTCAAGACGGTGGAATTGTTTAAGAGCCAGGAAGATGTGCTGGACAGCTATCAGGAGCGGTTCCTCTATATAATGGTAGACGAATATCAGGATACCAACGCCGTGCAGTTTGAGCTGGTGCACCTGCTGGCGGAGAAATACCGGAACCTATGCGTGGTGGGGGATGACGACCAGTCGATCTACCGTTTCCGCGGGGCGGATATACGGAATATACTGGGCTTTGAGGACGTGTTCCCCGACGCACGGGTGATCAAGCTGGAGCAGAATTACCGTTCCACCCAGAATATTCTCCAGGTTGCTAACGCAGTGATCGCCAATAATCGGAGCCGAAAAAAGAAAACCCTCTGGTCTGCCAATGAAGAGGGAGAACTGCTGCATTTTCGGCAGTTCATGAACGGTTTTGAGGAGGCGGAATATGTGGCCGGGGATGTCGCAAAAAAGGTGCGGGACGGGGCACGCTACAGTGATTTCGCTATTTTGTACCGTACCAACGCCCAGTCCCGCCTTTTTGAGGAAAAATTCCTGCTGGCAAATATTCCCTATCGCCTGGTGGGCGGTGTGAATTTCTACGCCAGGAAAGAGATCAAGGATCTGCTATGTTATTTAAAAACCGTGGACAATGCCCGGGATGACCTGGCGGTGCGCAGGATCATCAACGTGCCGAAGAGGGGAATCGGGGCGGCCAGTCTGGCTAAAGTGCAGGATTATGCGGATGAGAGAGGGCTGTCTCTCTATCAGGCGCTTAGGGAAGCATCCTGCATACCTTCCCTGGGCAGGACGCTGGGCAAGATAGAAGGATTTGTGACGTACATAGAAAGCCTGCGGACTGTGGCTTCGGTGGTGAAGGTGTCGGAGCTCCTGGAAAAGATCATCGAGCAGACCGGTTATGTGAAGTCCCTGGAGCTGGAGGGCACCGATGAGGCAAAGAGCCGTATAGAAAATATAGACGAATTGATCAGCAAAGTAGTGACCTATGAGAATGAGGCAGATGAGCCCACCCTGAGCGGATTCCTGGCGGATGTGGCGCTGGTGGCCGATATTGATATGGTGGAAGATGATCCGAACCGGGTTCTTCTGATGACTCTGCACAGCGCCAAGGGGCTGGAATTTCCCCAGGTATACCTGACCGGTATGGAGGACGGTATGTTCCCCAGCTATATGACGATCATCTCCGACGATCAGACGGAGCTTGAGGAAGAACGGCGCCTCTGCTATGTGGGGATCACCAGGGCCATGCAGGATCTGACCATGACCAGCGCAAGACAGCGGATGATCCGCGGAGAAACGCAGTATAATAAGGTATCCCGTTTTGTTCACGAGATTCCCCGGGAGCTGGTGGATCTGGGGAGGGAAACTCTGCCGGAACGAAAGACTGATAATATGCCTCGGAATACGGCCTATCAGCAGATGCGGGCGGATTTTCGCAAACCGGCTTATAGTACAGCTCAGGCAACAGCCCCGGCTTTTCGTCCCGGCAGCACCATGGGAACACCGGATGGCGGGCTGGATTACGAGGTGGGCGATACAGTCCGCCATGTGAAGTTCGGTACGGGTATGGTGCTGAATATCGTCAAGGGCGGCAAAGACTATGAGGTCACGGTGGATTTTGAGCGGTTTGGCACGAAAAAAATGTTTGCAGCTTTCGCAAAATTACAAAAAATTTAGGTAACATAAAAAAATGCAATTTAAAGGGCAGATTGACCAAATTTGTGTGGTAAAACAGATACAATGGTGATATAATAACGGTATCTAAGGAAAGGCGGTAAGCATTATGAACAGAATCGATGAATTGATCGCATTATTACGGAAACAGGAAAATGAAGATAAGAAATGCAGGAATGTGGTTTTATGGGTGCTGGCTATTGTCGGTACGATCGCAGCTATAGCCGGTATTGCATATGCCGTATATCGTTTCCTGACACCGGATTATCTGGAGGATTTCGAGGAAGATTTTGAGGAAGAGTTTGAGGATGCCTTTGAGACGGAAGAGGAAGCTCCGGCGGAGGACAAGGCTGCAGAGGCTCCTGCGGAAGATGAGAAAGAGGCTGAGGAAGCTCCGGTTGAGGAAGAAAAAGAGACATCCGGGGAATAAAATATGAAATTCCGGCAAATGGAAACCGGGAAAAGAAGTGGAAGCTTCGGTGCCAGACGTGTGCCGGGGCTTTCTTTTTGGGTTGTGTAAAAAATGGAGGAGATATGAAAAAAGGAGAAATGTTTCAAGGAAAGATCACCCGGGTGGATTTTCCCAATAAATGCAGGGTGGAAACGGAGAATGGCCAGGTGATCCAGGTGAAAAACGGCATACCCGGGCAGACTGTCAGCGGGATCGTGCAGAAAAAACGGGGCGGCAGGCTGGCGGGACGGATTTTGGAAGTGATTGAGGCGTCCCCATTAGAGACGGGAGCGCCACTGTGCTCCATATTTCCTGCGTGTGGTGGCTGCACCTATCAGACCATGGCTTATGAAAGACAGCTGGAAATGAAGAAGGCACAGGTGAAACAGCTTCTCGACGAAGCCCTCCGCACGGCAGGACAGGTAGACGGCCGTGGAGAACCGGATTATGTCTTTGAGGGAATTATGCCAAGCCCGACAGTACTGGCTTATCGCAATAAAATGGAATTTTCCTTTGGGGATGCATATCAAGGCGGCCCTCTGACCCTTGGTCTGCATAAGAAAGAAAGCACCTACGACATTCTGCCGGCAGGGGACTGTAAAATCGTCCATAAAGATTTTTGTGCTGTCTTGAACTGCGTGCAGGAGTATTTCCGTGAGAATCCGGTTCCCGTGTACCGTAAGATGCGGCATACGGGCTGCCTGCGCCACTTGCTGGTGCGCCGTTCGATAAGCAGCGGTGAAATCCTGGCGGCACTGGTCACTACCAGCCAGGAAACGCTGCATCTGGACCGGCTGAAAGAAAGACTGCTGGAACTGCCTCTTGAGGGGCATTTGTCAGGGATCTTGCATATTGTTAATGATTCCCCGGCGGATGTGGTGCAGAGCGACCGGACGGAGATTCTTTATGGCAGGGAGGATTTTTATGAGGAACTGCTGGGACTTAAGTTCCGCATCACACCTTTTTCCTTTTTCCAGACAAATACGAAAGGTGCGGAGGTTCTCTATGAGACGGCCCGTGAGTTTATCGGAGATACGAAAGGCAGAGTGATCTATGATCTCTACAGTGGCACCGGTACGATCGCCCAGATTCTGGCGCCTCTGGCCGCCAGAGTGGTGGGTGTGGAGATCGTCCCGGAGGCTGTGGAGGCTGCCAGGGAGAATGCGGCTCTGAACGGTCTGACGAACTGCCAGTTCCTGGCCGGGGATGTGCTGAAGATGCTGGATGAGATCGAGGAGATGCCGGATCTGATTGTGCTCGATCCGCCGCGGGATGGGGTGAATCCCAAGGCGTTGAGGAAGATAATTGGGTATGGGGTGGAACGGATGGTGTATATTTCCTGCAAGCCCACCAGTTTGGCCAGGGATTTGGAGATGTTGATTGGGGGAGGATATGTGGTGGAGAGGGTTCGGTGTGTGGATATGTTTCCGTTTGCGTGCCATGTGGAGACTGTGTGCCTCTTGAGCAACCGAAAATCAAAGCCTGATACTCATGTGGATCTGACCCTGGATATGGAAGACTATTACAGGATCAAGGATCAGGAGAAACAGTCAAATAAATAATACACAGAACTTAAATCGGCAGCTGCTGATGCGTGAATGCATTGGCAGCTGCTTTTTGCTGTGAACACTTAGCGAAGCGTCAGCTGAGCATAGTGAGAACGCATATCGCGAACCTTAGCGAGGCGAAGCCGAGGTTAGTTGAGCGATGTTTCCGGCAGAAGGATTTAAGGGAGGTGGTGCCGTTGGACTGACGGCCGATGACTGGAAGACAAAGGCATTTCTAAAGTAAATATTCATTTACGGTTTAAGGAGGCACATCTATGGCAATGAAAAAATTCAGAAATATGAAAGTCTATGAGCAGAGCGGATATCAGTATAAATCCACACCGGCCATTATGCTGAAAGGGCAATGGCTCCGTGAAGCTGGATTTGACTGCGGGACATCCATCACTGTTACTTGTGAGGAAGGGCGTCTGGTGATCGTTCCAAGAGAAGAAGCAAGCTATGTGGATGCTTTTGAGGAAAGCGGCAGGGAAACGGCGGATAAGGTCGCGGAAAAGAAAGGACGGTATTGATGATGGGAAAGATTTACGTTATCGGATCACAGAAAGGCGGGGTGGGGAAAACCACCTCCACCCTGAACCTTGCATACGCACTGCGGAAACAGGGAAAGAAAGTGCTGGCTGTAGATTTTGACAGTCAGGCGAACCTGACGGCCTGTTATGGGATTGAAAATACAGGGGAACTGGAAAATACCATCGGTCATCTGATGATGGCAGCGATAGAGGATGAAAAAACTCCGTCCATGAAGAAGTGCATCCGGACAGAGGACGGCGTAGATTTTATTCCTTCTTCTATTTATCTGTCTGTGGCGGACGCAAAGCTGCGGCTGGAAATGGGAGCGGAAAAGATCCTGTCGGAGATACTGGATCCGCTCAGGGAGAAATATGATTATATTCTGATTGATACC
>DPJQ01000271.1:0-12634 GCA_003542935.1 Lachnospiraceae bacterium
GATATATGAGTTTATTTTCACGAAAATCCCTCCACATTCTATACAGTTTGCACAAACCACAAAATAATTCATTTTTTTATTATAAAGTATAAACCTGAATCCTACAAGGAAATGAGCCACTTTATATAAAAAGGTATTTTTTTTTCACAAAGTATGGAAATAGCCTCCGCCAAATGTTTCTTTTATAATAAATAAGACTTTATTAATTTCATGAAACAGTAGCAGAGCCAGTTACCGTCCGACTGCGCCAGACAGCCTGTATGGCGCGTCCACAGAATTTCCTGTCCAGGACGGGTCCTGGCTGCTACAGGAAAGGAGAAAAAATGAGCACTAAACCATCCCTGCAAAAAATGGGTATCGTCGTTGCGTTCGCAAACCTCATGATGGGATTTTCACTGACCATGAGCCAGAACTATGCGACCTACAGCTATACGGATCTGGCAAAGGTAGATGCGACCACCATGTCCGTATGTATGACCACCGTAAACGTAATCGCCGTGATCGTCACTTTGATCTCCGGCGCTATCGTTTCTTCAACCAGAAGCCGGTTCGGAAATTTCCGGCCGTGGCTTGTCGGGGCCAGTGCCGTCTGTATGGCCGGCGGCTTTTTGATCTTTTTTAACATCGGAAATTCCGTGATACTGAAAGCTGTCATTATATCCATCGGCTACCTTCTCGCAAACTCAACCATGGATTTCATCTACACGGCCAAAGCGGCTCTTCTGGGCAAAATCGCCGGGGCGGACAGTGCCGGACGGGATTTCCTCGTCGGCCGCCAGTGGCAGGGCAGCGCCATCTGCTATGTCATCAGCGGTTTTGCCGTAGTTCCGCTGGTAGCGTTGCTGGGATCAGGAAACGAGACCCTCGGCTTCCTGCTCACACAGTTAATTTTTACCATTATTGTTATGGCCGGCGCTTTCTGGATGTTCAAGGCGAGCGCACAGTATGACCCCGACAATAGCGATGAGGCGGCTGTCAATGCAGAGAAAGTTAAATTTTCAGAGATGCTGAAAGCCGTTGTCACCAACCGTCAGGCCCTGACCGTTGTGCTCTGTGATATCGTCAGATTTACCGGTTATTACTGTCTGTTTTCCATGATGGTATATCAGTGTACCAAAGTCATCGGAGACATGATGGCCATGTCTTATGTGCTTTCCGCTTCTAATTTTTGTTCTTTCCTGGGGGCCTCCATTGCGCCTTCCCTTGCACAGAAAATCGGAGGCAGGAAACGCACTGTCGCCCTGTTCGGCCTTCTGACCGGGTTGAGCTTTGCTTCCATCGGACTCCTGGGAAAAAGCATGTGGGGCTTTGTCGTCAGCTGTTCCCTCGCTTTCTTCTTCATGTCTTTTATCGACACGCTGGATATGATGCTCTATATGGATGCCGGGGAATACTGGCTGCATAAAACGGGAAAGGACACCCGGCCGTATCTGATCTCCATGTACAATGTGGCCGTCAAAGTCGCCCTCGCGCTTTCCTCTGTCGCCCTTGGCGTCATTCTGAATGCGATCCATTACAACCCAGATGCCATGCTGGACGCCGCCGGCTCTGCCACTCTGACATGGTGCACTGCTCTTGCCCCGGCGATCGGCTACCTTCTTCCTCTGGCGATTATGCTGTTCCATAAGGTTTCCGACAAAGAAATGACACAGATCATCAAAGAAAACGCTCAAAAATATGATACTGCAACAAAATAAACTGGTTTGAACTATGGGAGGATTATGATGAATATCCAGGAACTTTTTAAAAAATATGAAGACGAACTGAAAATCACCGGAACCGTAAAAATGCCGAAAAATTGTTTCTGGCCGCCACAGCCTTTAAGAAACGCACCCATCACGCCACGCGAAAACTATCTGCGCATCTGCCGCCGGGAAAAGCCTGTGTACATGGCCATTGATACCGATGAATACATGCTCTCGCCCAAAATGTTTCCGGACGCCATTGCCAGAGGTTTTGTGGTGGATAATGAGGGATTGGATCGGAAAGACTTCGGAGGGAAAGATATGTTCGGCATCGAATGGGACTATATCGAAACCGCCGGCGGCTCTATGGTACGTCCCGGAAAGCCGAAAGTGACGGATATCACTGAATGGGAAAAGGATATCGTCTTTCCGGATATCAGCCGATGGGACTGGGAAGAAAGCGCAAAAATAAATGAAGATCTGATCTGCAAGGAGTACGCCACCAACATCTGGATTATGAACGGCCTGTTCGAACGTCTGATCTCGTTTATGGATTTTGAAAATGCAGCCGTGGCACTCGTGGACGAAACGCAGCAAGAAGGCGTTCACCGATTCTTTGACCGACTGGCCTCCCTTTACGAGGATATGATCACCCGGATCAAAAAGTATTATCAGGTGGATGTGATTTATTTCCACGATGACTGGGGCTCCCAGAAGTCCTCCTTCTTCTCGGTAGATACCTGTGAAGAAATGCTCTTCCCATACCTGAAGCGGATAGTTGACGTTACACACAAAAACGGCATGATCTTCAATTTCCACAGCTGCGGTAACTGCGGCAACCTGATTCCGGTAATGATAAAAGCCGGCGTTGACGTATGGTGTCCGCAACCCATGAATGATTCTAAAAAGCTTTACGATATGTATGGAAAGCAGATCGCACTGGGCGTGACGCTTCCCGCGCCGCCCGCAGATGCGTCCCTGGAGCAAGTCGTGGAAGTATGCCGGAAATTCCTGGATGAGTATACACATAATGGTGTGGCTTTCCCTGTCATCTATGAGCCTGAATTTCATCCGCAATTTCTGGACACACTCTATGTGCTCAGCCGCGAAAGATTTTCCAAATAGCTACCATTCAAAGCCCTGCGCCGCATTCTGCCGGGAAAGGAGAGAAAATGAAAAAACGTTTTTTCAAAAACCTTCTGAAATTTGACAATTCCTTTGTCTTCATTTTCACCTTCATCATCCTGGCCATGGTTCTGACCTATGTGGTTCCTGCCGGCCAGTATGACCGCGTAACGGACGATGCCGGAACTGAAACGGTTCTGGAAAACTCCTTCCATGCTGTGGAACAGCATCCCGTGAATCCAGCCCGGATGTTTGTCTGCATTGCGCAGGGCTTTATCAATACGGCCGACGTGATTTTCTGCATTCTGATGGCCTACTGTTTTATGGGCTTTTTGGTTCGCTACGGAGTTTTCGACGGCCTCATAAAAGTGCTAATCCGGAAAATGAGAAATAAAGCCTTTCTTCTGCTCCCGGCGGTCATGATCTTTTTCGGTCTTCTCGGCTCGGTAGCGGGCCTTGCGGAAGAAACATTCGGTATGTTTCCGATCTGCATCGCGTTGGCCGTGGCCATCGGATATGATGAGATCGTGGGCGGAGCCATCGTTTATCTGGCCGTGTTCACCGGCTTTGCGTCGGCCACTTTCAATCCTTACACGATTGGCGTAGCCCAGACAATCGCGGGTCTTCCCCTGTATTCGGGGCTCTGGCTCCGTGTGGTCTGCTGGGTTGTGTTTATGGGCATTCTGATCGCCTATGTCATGCGATATGCCGCAAAAATAAAAAAGGACCCGACCAAAAGCTATCTGTACTCCCCGGAAAAAAAGAGCGCTGTCATTGGCGAAAACAGCAATGACGTGCCTATGACCATCCGCCAGAAACTCTGTCTGGCTCTGTTCGGGGCTGTTTTTGCCGCCATCATCTGTGGCTCCCTGTTTTTCAAATGGTATATTATGGAGATCACTGCCCTGTTTATCGCTGCCGGCGTCCTGGCCGGAATTATCCTCGGCCTCAGCGCCAATGACATTGCGAACAGTTTCGTGGAGCTTGGCTCCGAAACCATGTTCAGCATGCTGGTCATCGGCCTGAGCAACGCCGTGTGCGTGGTTCTGAACGAAGGATATGTTGCTGATTCCATCGTCCATGGCATGGCATCTCTCCTGAACGGAACTACCGGATATCTGACGGCCAGCGTAATGCTCGTCATCCAGAACCTGTTGAACTTTTTTATCCCCAGCGGCCCCGGACAAGCTGCCGTATCCATGCCCATCATGAGTTCCCTGGCAGACGCAACCGGGATATCCCGGCAGCTGGCCGTTCTGGCCTTCCAGTTTGGAGATGGCTACTCCAACATCTTCTGGCCGACCATGGTCTGCATGATGTGCGGCATCATGAAGATCCCCGTAACCAAATGGTACCGGTTCGTCTTCCCGCTTTTCGGTATCATGTTTGCAGTGCAGCTGGCTATCATTTTGTTTGCAGCAGGCATTGGCTATTAGGAAACCGTTTCATACACGCATAATACAATTTTCTTCATAATACGCAAACATAGAATCATGGGTGACCAATGTCAGCTTTTCATATTTTGCCTGTGCCAACAACATTCTGTCAAAAGGATCATTATGTTTTGGCGCATTCTCCGGCCTTACCAGAGTCTTTAGGAAAAAGATATGCTCTGGCCTTACAGGCAATTGGACAAACCCCGTCTTGCGGCATAAATCAACAAATATTTCCTCCGGCACAGGCATTTGCTCTGGCCGGATTTTGTGCTTAATTGCCACTTCCCATATCGAGGCCACACTGTAAAACACTTCGTGATCGTACGGTTCAAGAATTTCTATTGTTTTCTCTGATAATTTTGTTGTATCAGCCACAGCCCATAAAGCAATATGTGTATCCAACAACAGCCTCATAAGCTTTTTACCCCGAACATTTCCGATATTTCCTCGTTGCTTCCATCTATATCATCCGGAATTGTATATTGCCCATTGGCTATACCTAATGCTCTCCTGGATTCCGGGGAGGTCAGACGCATAGTAAAAGGCATTGCCTTTTCTTCCACACTCTGTCTTGCAAATATCCTTACTGCCTCCGCAAAGGAAGTGCCCAACTGCTTATATAATAATTCTGCCTGTTCTTTTAATTCGGAATCCATCCTCACCTGCAAAGTAGCCTCTTTAGCCATAATCATCGCCTCCTTTGTATTACAATAATAATACAAACGTCCCGTTTTATCAACTCCTAAACGCTCTGTTCTTTGACCATTTGCAGATACCCCAGAAATTCATACCCCATCTTTTTATACAGGCGAATCGCAGCCGGATTCTCCTCCGTCACCTCCAGGCGCATCCGGCGCACATCGGGGTATTCCTGCTCCAGCCACCCTATGAGCCTGGAACCGTACCCTTTACCACGGTATCCGTCTTTAATATAAATCTGTTCGATCATCTGGCACAGGCCGCCCACCTCCGTGGCAAAGAAAGTCGTGATGTACGCATACCCCGCGATCTCTCCCTCCGCCTCCAGGATCAGCCCCCGCAGCGTGGACGTCCCTTCTATCGCCGCGTCAAAGCACCGCTCCCACACCGTCGGATCCACCGGATGGCACACCGCGTCCGAGTGATAAAACAGATCCTCCAGCGCCAGTACTTGCTCCCGATCCTTTGTTTCCATATCACGAATGACTAATTTGCTGTCCATCTATCTATACCTCCTGCTAAAAAAATCCCCGGACAGAAACGCTCTGCCCGGGGTTCCCACGCCGAAGCCTTTACACCTCGGCAAATTCCTCTTTGCCTGCGCCGCACAGCGGGCAGACCCAATCCTCCGGAAGATCCTTGAAAGCGGTTCCCGGCTCAATGCCGTTATCGGGATCGCCTGCCTCGGGATCATATACATAACCGCAGGGTTCACACTCATACTTTGTCATCTCCGTAACCTCCTGTGTTCAATTCAGACATATCCGGATGCCTGTACAGCTTATTATAACTGTTTTTTTCCGTATGTCCACTGTAAAATATCATGTTTTAGAGTAACTGTGAAGGTACTGAACAGTTACGTTTTGGATATTCTTAACCTGCTTGTCCGTATGGGACATAATATTCCACGTCCCCTCGCATTTTATGAGTTTATTTTTTTGGTTTTTCTTGTCTTAAAATTGTACTCATATTTTTTATACTCCATATCATAGACCACGCATTTATCATTAATCCCGTAAAAAAACGGATACCTTTTCAATTCCAGCCGGCCCAGTTTTTTAGCTTTGCCGCTCCCGTTTAACTTCTTCCGATAAAAATTATACGTGTATTTTTTGTCATACATCGCCTGTTTTTCAACCGCGTAATAAAAATATTTATCCGTCGTAATAAGGAGGGAATTAGACGCAACCTGCGATGCAAGCTTCCTGGTTTTACGGGTTTTTGTATCATAAACGGAATATACCCCGCTGCCCTTATCACTCTGTACGATCAAATATCTCCCCTGGGTCTTGATCGGGACATAGCCCTTCAGTACTTTTTTTACGGCTTTTTCCCCAATCTTCATCGCATAAGTCGTATATTTCGTGTTGCCCTCGTATGCTCCGTCTATTACAGAAAACTCGTTGTAGGCAAAATACAGCGTATCTCCATAGAACACTGGATAATTAATAGTCCGGTCGCGTTTGTTCATGAGAACTTTTATCTTTCCGGATCCCTCCACATTGGTCATGCCCATCCATGCATACATCCGGCCTTTTTTTTCTACCTCATCCATCATAAAGAATTTCTCGCCGTTGGTATATATATCCAGACGCAGATTTTCTTTAAAAGTATAAACTCTTTCGCCGTTTTCATAATCCTCTGTTTTTGCGCGGTATATGGTATACCTGCCGCCGGGCCCCGTCTGCTCCTGGTTGCACCAGAAATAATAGCCTCCAGCCCTGACCGACGCATAGTCACCAACATTTATTCCCCACGGGATCCGTACCCATTCGGATGCCGCATGCGTCTCTTTTCCCGTCATCAGGAGCCACGCGCAAAGCACAGCAGAAAAAAACATTAGTTTCCATAAAAGTTTTTTTCGTGTTTTCATTCTTTTTCCTCACTTTTCTCCGGAACCACAAATATAAAAATCAGCGAGCTGACCAGCAAAAGCCCCGGATAGAAGAGATTCGGGATCACGTCAAAAGCCGACAGCTCATACCCTAGCTCATTGGCCGCCGAGAGAGCCACCAGCATCTGGGCGCCGTAAGGGATCACCCCCTGGGAAATACAGGAGAAGGTATCCAGGATGGAGGCGGATTTCTTCCTGCTGATCCCATACTCCCGGGCCATCTCCGAGGCGATCGGGTTGGCCATGACGATGGCCACCGTATTGTTGGCCGTGGCCACATCCATGGCGCACACCAGAAGGCCCATGCCGAGCTGGCCGCCCTTTTTCCCCTTGAAGACTTTGCGGATGGCCGAGAGCAGTGCTTCAAAACCGCCGTACTCCCGGATCAGCGCACACATAGCCGACACCAGCACCGCCACCATACAGGTCTCAAACATGCCCGACGCGCCGGAGCCCATATTTCCGATCATATCCACCGGCGTTACCTGGCCCGTGGCCAGCATGATCACAGCGCCGGACACGATGCCGATCAAAAGCACCACGAACACATTGATGCCCGCCACACCGCCGATCAGCACCAGCACATAGGGGATGATCTGGATCAGGTTGTATTCCTGGGACACCGCACCGTTCAACTCTGTGCCCAGAGACAGAACCAGGATCAGCACCAGCGTGGCGACGGCCGCCGGCAGGGCGATGCCGAAATTCTCGCGGAACTTATCCTTCATGGCGCAGCCCTGGCCGTTGCAGGCCGCGATGGTGGTATCCGAGATAAAGGACAGGTTATCCCCGAACATGGCCCCGCCCATGACCGAACCCACGCAGAGGGGCAGGCCGAAGCCGGAGGCCGCCGCCACCGCCACCGCTATGGGAGTGATCAGCGTGATGGTACCCACGGAAGTCCCCATGGCCGTGGACACAAAGCAGGAGACCACGAACAGCACCGCCACCGCGAACCGCGCCGGGATCAGCGACAGCATGAAATAGGCCACGCTCTCCGCGCTGCTCCTTCCCACCACGCCCACGAAAGTGCCGGCCACCAGGAAGATCAGAAGCATGGTAATAATATTTTTATCCGCCATGCCCTGGGCCATGACCTCCAGCTTGTCGTCAAACGCAAGCTCCCGGTTCTGGAGACAGGCCGTCAGAATGGCGGCCAGAAACGCGGTCACGATGGGGATATTGTAAAAGCCCATCGGAATCGCCATCACATACTCAAACAGAATTCCCAGCCCCAGGTACAGAACCAGAAATACGAGGATGGGCAACAGTGCCCCGGGATTATTTTTTTTCATAGGAGTTCTCTCTTTCTCTTTTCTTTCCGTGAAAACCGAAATCGTTCAACAACTTTCACAGTCGCAAAAAATCTTACTTTCCAAAAATCTCCACGGCTTTTTTCATGTTTTCCGTCACCGGCACGCCGAAGGGACATCGCTTCTCACAGGCGCCGCAGGCCACACAGGCCGAGGCCGTCTCGGCCAATGCCCCGTAATGCTCCCGCACCGTCTCGGGTACCTCGCCCTGGGCCACGGCCAGGTTCAGGAATTTCGTCACCGACGCCACATCGATCCCCTTGGGGCAGGGAGCACAGTGGCCGCAGTACATACAGTGTCCCTGCCAGCTGATCTTCGGCAGAGAGGCGAAGGCTTCCGCGTAATCTTTCTCCTCCTCCGGGGCCTCTTCATAGGCTATACTGACTTTCAGTTCCTCCACCGTCCGGGCTCCCAACATCACCGAGGCCACCGCCGGGCGGGTCAGCGCATAGTGCAGGCACTGGTACAGGGTCAGGGCCTTCCCGGCGGGAGATAACTTCTCGTTCAGCAGGTCGCCGCCGCCGAAAGCTTTCATGACCGTGATGCCCACGCCCCGGCGTTGGCAGGCTTCATACAGCGCCTGGCGAGCGGGATCCATATTCACCAGGTTCCCGGCATAGCTTTCCGGCGCCCACAGAAGCTCGATATCCTCATTCCCCGGCTGCAGATCATAGCAGGGGTTCACGCTGAACATCAGCACATCGACAAGGCCGCTGTCTACCGCCGCCCGGGCCGCCTCGGGATTGTGGCTGGACATACCGACCGCCCCTATCACACCGGAGCTTTTGAGCTCCAGCGCGTACTTCATCACATCGCCGCCCTTCACCGTCTCCCAGTCCGACAGGGAATCCACATAATGGATCATACCGATCTCCACATGGTCCGTCTGCAGCCTCTCGAGCTGATCCGCAAAGCCCTCCTTGACCTCGGAGAGTTCCCGTGTCCTCTTGTACTGCCCGTCCTTCCAGATCGTGCACAGATGGGCCTGCAGGATAAACTTGTCCCGCCGCCCTTCAAGGGCCAGCCCCAGCCCCGTACGGAACTCAGGGTTGGGCGCATACAGGTCGATGCAGTTGACCCCGCCCGCCTCCATCGCGTCCACATACTCCCGGATTACCTCGCTGCTCTTTCCCACCATGCCCTCACAGCCCATGCCGATTTCGCTGACAGTCAGGCCTGTGCGGCCAAGCTTACGATATTTCATAACTTTTCCCCTTTCTGCCTCATTTTATGGTTCGTGTTGTTTGTTCTTTCTGATGTCTGGCCTATCGCCAACTGATCTGCAATTCTTTTTTCTGCACGGCGCAATCTGTAAGGTATAGATTGATCAGTGTCTGATAAGGGATACCTGACGTCTCTGATTGATTTTTAAAATACTCAATCGTATCCATGTCAATATTAATGGTTATTTGTTTCTTTAATCTCTGGGCATATGGATTTTTACGCGCTTTACTAAAATCATACTCTTTCTCCATAACAGTGATGCACCTCCTGCTATCCATGATAATATTTTGTCTCCGTCGTGGTCGCTTTTCTTGCGGAAATAATGCGTATAACAGAATCTGATTCCCGATAACAATGACATACTACCAGCAAATTAAGCTTCCTGCTCAGCCCCAGAATAACGAACCGTTCTTCTTTCTCTGAATGTTTCGGATCGTCAATTATGAGTGCGCCCCGATCATAAAATACGGTTTGTGCTTCTTCAAATGATATCTTATGTTTCTGCTTGTTAATTTCGTTTTTCTTTTTGTCCACTCAAATTTTATTTTATCCATAATTATACTATAATTATTTCCTATTTTTCTGTCAACATATTCTGCTCAGCAAAACTCAACGCTTCCCTCGGTTTTTGCTTCTAATACATACAGATCCCTCCGCTGGTTTTTCAGGCAGGGAACCTGGCGGCGGGCCTTTGCCAGCGCCTCCGGCTCCAGCTCGGCATACAGGATTTCCGGCTCCTCCCCGGCTTCGGCCAGGGTGCGTCCCCAGGGGTCGACGATCATCGAATGCCCGTGGGCCCGAAAGGCCGGTTTTTCCCCGCACTGGCCGCAGGCCAGCACATAGCAGGTATTTTCAATGGCCCGGGCCCGCAAAAGGGGCTCCCAGTGAGCCTTGCCGGTGGCGTCGGTAAAGTTCGCCGTCACCGCCAGGATCTCGGCCCCCCGGTCGGCATACAGGCGGTACATCTGCGGAAAACGCAGGTCATAGCAGATGGACAATCCCATCCGTCCCATGGCCGTATCCGCCAGCACCAGCCGGTCCCCGGGGGCGATCTCATCCGACTCCCGGTACGAGGGCCCGTCCTCCACCTCCACGTCAAAGAGATGTACCTTCCGATATTCGGCCGCCAGACGGCCGTCCGGGGCGAATACCATGGTCAGGTTGCAGGGCTTCCCCTCCCGGCGCTCCGTCACGCTCCCGGCATGGAGCCAGATCCCGTACTCCCTGGCCAGGCGGCTGAAGCGTTCGCTCACCGGCCCCGGGATCTCACTGGCATTCCCCATGAAATCCTCCCCGATATACTCCACCGTCTCCGGGAACATCACGAACCCCGCGCCCCGGGCCGCCGCCTCGGCCACGGCCGCTTCCATGTCTCTCATATTCCGCTCTCTGTCCGCCTGGCTGTCCATCTGGACAAGGGCAACTTTACATTGTTCCATATCCTGTGCGCCTCCATCGCTCCGCTGCATAAACTGGTTTCCATATCCGGCACTCCTCCGCCGTTTTCTTCCGCATCCATGCCTTTTCACGTAACAGTTCAGCCTCCGGCCGAACTGTTACTGAATCCAGCCCATTGGAAGTTCGCCCTACGGCGAAGGGCTGGATTCACCCTTGGCATAATACCAGCATTCTTACGGACTTTGCAATACATGCAAAGTCCTGGGCTGAACTATAACTTTTTCACACCAGATATCCCGCCTGATTGCACCTTTCTGTCTCATGAGATATCCTGCATGTCTTCTGATAACAGGCAATCCCGTATTTATGGATCGTCCGCATACCGTCCCGGCGAAGCGGCTCCGCGTATCTGTTGTCTTCGATCTGTTTCATGGCTTTGGCGCAAGCCCGGTCATAGCCGCCGTTCTCCGCGTATTTCACTTCCAGGATGCATCCCGTTTTCGCCGCGGGAACCTCCAGACGGATGTCCGTGTAGCCTTTGCCCGATTCCGCGTTTGACTGTACGATCCAACTTCCCTCCGCCCGCAAAAGGCCCAGCAGCATGCCATGATAAAAGTTTTCTTTCATCTCTTTTTTTACAAAAGTATCCCGGATGCTGATGGAATCGGCCATGAATTCATTAAACAGCCTTTCCACCTTCGGCGCGTCTCCCGTTTTTACCGCCCCGCAGAACGCTTTCCACCGAGCCGTATCGCTGATCACTTTTTTCCTGAACCAGGCGCGGATCCGTTTTTCATAGATCCCCCGCACCTCCCTGTTCGGAATCACCAGCCGGTGGACGCCGTTTTCCGGCTTACCGGCATCCGTCAGATAGCCCGTCGCGAAGAGCACGCTCCACAGGTATGTCTGCCGCACCTCATCATCGTCATTGTCCAAATCCGCATAGGTCAGTTCCGGGATCAGCACCTTCTCCACCGCCTCGCCGGAGATCAGGGCCTCTATCTCGCTCTTCGTCGTCTCCGTGGCAGCGGCCAGGATATCCTGCAAGATCGCATTACTGCTGCTGTTCTCCCAATGGGCTTCCATGGGAGCTTCCGGCCACGCCCGGAGCTTATCACACTGGTTGATCACATCCCAGGGACAATACACCTCCCTGTCTCCAAAGCGGTATCCGTCATACCACTCCTTGATCTGTCCAAAAGCATCTTCAATGCCATAGTAGGAAAGCATCTCCCTCACTTCGCCATCCGTAAATCCGAAGTACCCCGCAAAATCCGTGTCGGAGATCGTCCTCACTTTGAAATTATTCAGCCCTGTAAAAATGCTCTCCCTGGCGATCCGGAGACATCCTGTAATGACCGCAAAATACATATAGGGGTTTGTCTTGAGCGCCTGGCTGAACAGGGAACGGATCAGACTCACCATTTCCGGATAATAACCGTTTTGATAGGCTTTATCCAAAGGCACATCGTACTCATCGATCAGAAGGATCACGGGAATTCCGTAATGCTTAAAAAGCATCTGTGTTAAAAACTTTAAACTACCATAAAGAAGGGCAGGCTTTTCAAAATCTGCTTCCATCAGCCGTTCCAGCTTTTTTTTATCTGCCTGCGTCAGCCTGCTGCTCTCCAGGAGAAAACCCAGCTGCCCTGCTTCATCACTGATTACAAACCCCAGTACATCATAAGCCGTCCGAAAATCCATCCCCTCCACATCTTTCAGGCTGAGAGAAATAACCGGATATTTCCCCATATACTGCTCACAGACAGCCGTCTCCCTGGAAATCTCCATCCCGTCAAAGAGCGCCGGATCCGTGCCGATCTCAAAAAATGTTTTCAGCATATCCATATTCAG
Source organism: Lachnospiraceae bacterium (assembly GCA_003542935.1). Classification (GTDB taxonomy): domain Bacteria; phylum Bacillota; class Clostridia; order Lachnospirales; family Lachnospiraceae; genus UBA11957. The sequence continues at coordinate 12,629 of DPJQ01000271.1, forward strand.
GCTCTT
>DPJQ01000271.1:12942-13198 GCA_003542935.1 Lachnospiraceae bacterium
CATATCCATATTCAGGCTCTTTCCGAAACGCCGCGGTCTGGTGATCAGATTCACGCTTCCCCTGGAATTGATCAGTTCACGGATAAATCCCGTCTTATCCACATAGTAGAAATCATCCCGTTTAAAATGGCTGAAAAACTCCACGCCTATGGGGAGCTTTTTCTTTTCCGCCCCAGAACCATACATCCCTGGCATATGCAATCCCTTTCCTTTCTCCTACAGATATTCCCTGTCATAGCCCTGCCGCAGGGAAGCG
>DPJQ01000271.1:13495-17870 GCA_003542935.1 Lachnospiraceae bacterium
CATAGCCCTGCCGCAGGGAAGCGGCCCGCCCCGACCCCCTTGGGGCACAGGGACGGGCCGCTTCCGCATATCTCATGATTACACCGTCACGTTAAACAGATTTCTCAGCTGGTTGGCGATATCGTCGCTGGTGGCATTTAGGGCCGCCGCCTCATTGATATTGGACAGGGTATTCAATTCCCCGTTCTCATCCGCATAGTTATAACCGATCGTGTATACTGGCACCTGCATCCCCGCCACGATGGGCGTCACCCGCTTCAGGCTGTAACCCTCGTTCTGCTCACCGTCGGACAGGAGGAACAGCATGAGCTTGGCGTCGGGCACTTCCTCGGCCTTTTTGGCCAGCATGTCCAGCGCCACCAGCACAGCGTCGTAGGTGGCGGTACTGCCGCCCTCGGAGAGATTTTTCACCTCCCCTGAGAAATAGGCTTTCTGCTTCTCGTCAAACTGCTTGACGGGCAAATTGACCGTGACGTCGCTGGAATAGCTGACCAGGCCGATATAGTGGTCGGAACTTATATAGGAAGACGCGCCGATCAGCGATGATTTCAGGGAATTTAACGGCTCCCCGCTCATGGAACCGGACACATCGGCCACAAATACGGCGATGATCGGCTTTCCGCCGTTCTTATTTTTCTTCCAGACTTTCTGGGCCGTGATATACTCAAGGCCGTCCATCCCCGGATCCTGGGAGACATACTCGTCGTGGCGGTTAAAGCCCCTGTCCGTGGCCAGCTTCTGGCTCTCCTCGCTCTGGCAGAACTCGGCAAATTTCAGGGCCGTCTCCCGCTCCTCCATGGTGCAGTAGTCGAAGATATAGGCCGGATGGTCGTGGCGGATGCCCGCCGGGATATAGACGTAGTCCGCCAGCTCCGGCGTGTTGATATAGGCCTGCTCCTCCATGACCATGGCGTTGATCACGCCCTTGGAAGCCTGGTTTCTCAGCACCGCCGTGGTGTAGGCCACCGGCGGGGAGGACTTCTGGTATTCCAGCAGCTTGTCCTGGGCCTTGCCGGACAGGGGATTCGTCTCGTCAAAGGCTTTCAGCATGGCCGTCAGGATGTTCAGGCCGGTGCTGGAAGTGTAGGGGTTCGTATAGGCAAACAAAAGATCCCCGGCCAGGGTCGCCTCCAGGACATTCGCCACCGTGGGCTCTTTGTATTTCTCCACAAAAGTTTCATACACATCATTCTGGATCAGGATCCCCGCCGTATTGCCCGCGAGGCGATCCGCGATCTTCTCGATCCCGGGAATGGAGATCTCCAGCATCTTCCCCCAGGCGTCGTTGGAAGGGATGAACATCTGAGGATGGTAAGCGTCCGCATTAATATATGTCACCGCCTCCCCCGAGGTGATCTGCCTCACGGACACCGTGGCTCTCCTGCCGCCCACGGTAATGCCGGCCTCATTGAAATTCCGGGCCACCACATTGATCCAGTCGTCGGGGGCCTCGGAGGAGAGCTCCGTGGCGGCGGCGATCTCAACATTGACCTCCCCGTCCCCCGCCGTGGTGATGGGGAAGGTATCGATATCCGCCAGGACGTCCGCCTCGGAGGTATCGTCGGAGTAGATATCCAGCACCGGATTCTCCACCTGAGATACATCTATCTTTTTCATCATGGAGGAAAGCTCCGCCTGGGCATCCTCATAGCTTAATGTCCCCTCGTTCCTCTCGGTGCGGACGGAACCGCAGCCGCCAAACAGCGCTACGGCTGTGGCAGCCGCCAGCAGAGCGGATAAAAACCGGCGGGATCCCATGACATTTCTGTGCTTTTTCATATTGTTTTTCCTTTCCGCGGCCCCTGGCCGCATCGTTACTCCTCCTCAATGGACGACAGGATCGTGGTCTTATAAATATCCAGCATCTCCATACTGTTGTCATCCTCTCCCTGCTTATTCAGAAATTCCGCCAGGGCAAACAGAAATTCCTGTACCTGCTGCAGCTGTTTCTGCCCTTCCTCGTGGCAGACCGCCAGTTTTTCCCTGACCAGCCGCACGTCCTTCTCCACACCGCTGTCGGCCACATCCAGATAGTTCAGCACCTTCCGGACATTCTTGCACAGATACTGCTCCACCCGGTCCAGGATATCCTCGGTGTTGGCCAGGGCGTCGGCGCCGTTGGCCTCCAACAGATGGGATAATTTCTCCTGATGCTCGTCCATGATATCGAGCTGCATCTTGATCTGCATCAGAGGCTGGCCAAGAGCGTTCCATTTCTGCGCGGCGTACTCTGTCAGCAGCTCCCGGAGTTTCAGGGAGTCCATTTTCTTGGAGACCGACAGCACCTCCCTGTGCTTCTCCTTGGCCGAAAGGGCTTCCTGCTTTATAGCCTCGCTCCTGGCCTCCTCCTCCCTGCGGGCCTGCCGCACGGCCATCTCTTTTTTCAGTTCAAGGCCATAGAGGATCAGGACGGCCAGGCTGGCGATACCGCCCACGGCCAGGATACCACTCTGCAGGCTGCGGTAAAACCGGATGCCGTAGTTTATGATCAGGCTGTCCCGGGCCATAAGCTGGCCGAGAAACGCCGCGGCAAACAGCCCCAGAACCACCAGCACATAGGTCAGTTTCCATTTTCTTTTTCGTTCCGGCATGGGGAAAGCTCCCTTCTTAATGTATTTTGTAATTCCAGTATCCGGGCCCTGTCTTCCATATCCCTGGCATCTTTCAGCCGGCTTTCGACGGAATCCGAATGGGCGAGGAGATCTTCGAGCAGACGTTCTTTCTGACCGGCCAGCAAAAGGTTCTGGGCCAGAAGCCGCAGGGTCAGGGTCACGCTCTTCTCCCGCTCCGCCGCTACAAAATCTGCCGCTCCCTCCGGGAAACCGGGCAGCGCGTCTCCCCGGGATTCTTTGGCCTCCGCGGATTTGCCCGCGGCTTGGGGCGGCGCTTCCTGCGTCCGCAGCGCTTTTGGGGACGGCGCCTCTTTCATCCGCTGTGCTTCTTGGGACAGCGCCTCTTCCATCTTCTGCATTTTTTCCGTCAGGCGCCTGCACCGCTCCAGCTGGGCCCGGCACTGCATGGCGAACATCTCCCCGGGAGCATTGCCGTACGCCGGGACGACATACCTGCCGATATCCTCGCTGACAGCCAGCAGCTCATCGGTGGAGGCCGCCGCCTGCCGCTGTAATTTCCTTATGTTCATGGTTCTTCCTGTCTATCCGGAAACGTCCGGGGCTTTTTCTGAAAAAACTGCTTTTTTGTAACTGTATTGACTGTTTTTATTATACCGCGGGACGGCAGAAAGTCAACCGATATAAACATCCGCAGCCGCACAGCGGGCGCAAAAGCCCGGGCCGTACTGTTACCCAAAAGTCCCGGGGAACTTATAATAGTATTGCTACAACCACTCCTTTATGTTAGACTTAATTAAAATGATATCGAGAATCATATAGTTGCACTACCGCAGTAGTGCCGGGCAAAGACGGGCGCTTGTACTGCCACGCCACACGGAGCAGAACAGATCCGCGATATGAGGGGATTGTGTCAAACGGTATCCGCTTGATCGGTCACAGGGAGCGTGTATCGCCGGATTTGTTCAGTTTACCCTTTTTCTTTGTCCGCGGAATGAAATTTATTATTTAAGAAAGGATGAACACGAAACATGAAAAAATGGAAGAAGCTTTTGGTGGGTTTGCTGGCAATGGCGCTGTCGCTGTCCTGCATACCGGATTGTGGATTTACTGTAAATGCGACGGGGACGGCTCCTGGTGATCCTCTTTCGGATTTTACCTGGTCAATTGCAAACGACGAGATTACAATTGAAAGGTACAAAGGAAACGAGAAAAAAAAAGTCGAGTTTCCAGCGCAAGAGAGCTCGAAGATAATAAGTATTGGGGATGGAGCATTTCAATATTTCGACAAAATAACGGAAATCAAGCTCCCCGACGCTGTGAAAAATATCGGGAAGGCCGCGTTTTCCGGATGCAGCAGCCTGACGAAAATCAACATCCCCGCTGGTGTAACGACTATCGAAAATGAGACATTTTCCGGATGCAGCAGCCTGACGGAGATCAAGATCCCTAACGGTGTGACGACTATCGGGAATGAGGCATTTTCCGGATGCAGCAACCTGACGAAAATCAACATCCCCGAGAGTGTGACAAGTATCGGATATGGTGCATTTTCCGATTGCAGCAGCCTAACGGAAATCACTATCCCCGCCCGTGTAACGAAGATCGGGAGCACAGCATTTTCCGGTTGCCGCGGCCTGACGGAAATCACGGTTGCGGAGGGCAATACAAAGTACGAGAGCAAAAATTGCAATGCCATTATCGACAGACAAAATAATACGCTTATCGCCGGATGCCAAAATACAACCATCCCCGATAACATAACGACCATCAAGGGCGGTGCGTTTTCCGGCTGCTCCGGCCTG
>DPJQ01000271.1:18137-23690 GCA_003542935.1 Lachnospiraceae bacterium
CGTTTTCCGGCTGCTCCGGCCTGAAAGCAATCACTATCCCCAACGGCGTGACGGCCATCGGGGAAAGTGCATTTAACGACTGCAGCGGCCTGACGGCCATCAGCTTTCCTGACGGTGTGAAGAGTATCGGGGAGGATGCGTTTTCCGGCTGCAGCAGTCTGAAAAAGCTCTCAATTCCTGCCAGCGTAAAGAGTATCGGGGAGGGTGCATTTAAAGGCTGCAGCAGCCTGACGGCAATCACCGTTGATGAGAGTAATACAAAATATGACAGCAAGCAAAATTGCAACGCTATTATTGACACAACGAACAAGTCCCTCATCGCCGGATGCTCAACTACAGTCATCCCCACTGATGTGACGAGTATCGGGAATTATGCATTTTCCGGCTGCTCCGGACTGACGGCAATTACCATCCCCGACAGTGTAGTGAGTATCGGGGGCGGCGCATTTTCCGGCTGCTCCGAGCTGACGGCAATTACCATCCCCGACAGTGTGGTGGGTATCGGCGGGGAAGCATTTTCCGGCTGCTCCGACCTGGAAGAAATCACAATCCCCAACAGCGTGACACGTATCTGGAACCAGACATTTATGGATTGCTACACTTTAAAAAATGTGGCAATCCCCCCAGTGTGACGCGTATTGCGGACGACATATTTTTTAGCAATAATACGGAGCATCCTATCACTGGCGTTATTATTCATTGTGCCCCCGGCTCCGCGGCGGAAACCTGGGCGGAAAAAAACGGTTTTCCATGTACTCCTAAACACGATATTTCCTGGGCAGCCGTAACCCTGGAACCGGAAAGCTTCCTCTATGACGGAACGGCCAAAGAGCCCTCTGTGACTGTGGAGCTGTCCGGAAAGACACTGACTGAAGGGACAGATTATACCGTCAGCTACAGTGATAATATTGAGGCAGGAACCGCTAAAGTAACGGTTACAGGAATCTCCGATTATGATAGAACAACCATCGAAAAAGAATTTAAAATAGAGCGTACGTATCAGATAACCGAAGACGGAACCATCGAAAAGTACACCGGCAGCGACGGGGATGTCGCGATCCCCTTGACAATAGACGGGAAGAATGTGACAGGTATCGGGCCAAACGCATTTTCCGGCCGCGCCGGAATCAGCAGCGTGACGATCCCGGAAGGCGTGACAAGTATCGGGAAAGGGGCCTTTAATGGCTGCACCGGCCTGACAAAAGTCACGATCCCCTCCAGTGTGACGCGTATCGGGAATACGGCGTTTTCCGGCTGCTCCGGACTGGCGGAGATCACAGTCACTGCCGGCAATACAAAATATGACAGCAGGCAAAATTGCAACGCCATTATTGACACAAAGAACAACGCCCTTGTCTTTGGGTGCAAAAGCACCGTCATCCCCGCCGGGGTGACGGGTATCGGAAACTATGCATTTTCCGGCTGTACCGGCCTGAAAGAAATCTCGATCCCGGATAGTGTGGCGAGTGTCGGGGGCGGCGCTTTTAAAGGCTGCACCGGCCTGACGGCAATCAACATTCCGGATAATGTGGCAGATATCGGGGGCGAAGCATTTAGCGGCTGCACCGGTCTGACGGCAATCACGGTTCCCAACAGTGTGACGAAGATCTGGGGCGGGACATTCCGGGACTGTACCGGATTGAAGAGCGTGACAATCCCCTCTGCCGTCACGAGCATCGAAGAAGATGCATTTCATAACTGCAGCCCGAAGCTTACGATCTATGGTGCAGCCGGTTCCGCGGCGGAAACCTGTGCGGATAAAAACGAGTTAAAATTTGTGTCGGCCTTTAGTGAGATCCATGGGGCGACAGTGACTTTGGATCAGACCAGCTACATCTATGACGGGAAACCTAAGACACCGTCTGTAACGGTACAGCTGGCCGGAGACGTGTTAACCCCGAATACGGATTACACGGTGTCTTACAGCAACAATATCCACCCGGGAACCGCCAAAGTGACAGTCACGGGCAAAGGCCATTATACGGGAAGCAAGACAGTGGATTTTACGATCGCAGAAGCAGCGGAGGATACGAATAAAACAGACATATCCCAAGCCAGTGTAACATTATCGGAAACCAGCTTCATTTACGACGGAAAAGCCAAGACCCCGTCCGTAACCGTAGAGCTGAACGGAAAAGCCCTGGCCCTCAATACCGATTACACGGTGTCTTACGAGAACAATATTAACGCGGGAACCGCCAAAGTGACAGTGACAGGCAAAGGCAATTACACGGGCAGCAAGGCGGTCAGCTTTGCGATCGTAAAAGAGGATCCGTCGGCATCCTCCATCACCTGCAAGAAAACTTTATACAAGGTTGCATACGGCGCAAAACCATTTACCATCAAGGCAACCGCCAAGGAAAAGCTGACCTTTACAAGCTCGAAGCCTGCTATTGCCGCCGTGAACAAAAATACCGGGAAGGTGACCGTCAAAAATACGGGAACCGCCGTAATCACCGTCAAGGCGGGGAAAGCATCGGTGAAAGTAACCGTCAAGATACGGCCCAAAAAACAATCTGTAAAAACAGTAAAAGCGGTGAAAGGCAAAAAGCTGACCATACGCTGGACAAAAGATAAGAGGGCGTCCGGGTATCAGGTGCAGGTCTGCACGGACAAAAAATTTAAGAAAAATGTGAAATCAAAGACTACGGCAAAGACATCTTATACCTTCACAAAGCTAAAAGCAGGCAAAAAATATTATGTAAGGCTCCGCAGCTATAAGAAATCCGGAAAGGAGAAACTGTACGGCGCATGGAGCAAAACAAAACAAAGCAGTAAGATCAAGAAGTAAAACTAATAAAGGGGTTTTATCAGCCGGGGCGGCCGGATATTTTTGTTTTGGCCGCCCCGGCCTTTTTCAGTTTTCCGGTACATTTCTCCTGACCTTGTCCCGGCAGGATTCCGACTCATAAACATATTTGCAAAACTCCAACCCGTCAGCCTCCGGCATATTGATGTCCGGCAGGATTAAATCGGGATCCCGGGACAGCATGCCCGCGGCTTCCTCCGCGTCGGACGCGGTATAGACAAGATAGCCCTCGGTCTGGAAATGCAGTTTCACGAGACGGCAGATCGCCCCCTCGTCATCCACTAATAAAAGCTTCGATTTCCGTTGTTGACATCGCCTTTCCCATAGACTACACTGATTTTATCAAGAGATATAAGGAGAAAAAATCTATGAAAACATGTAGTAAATGGCTGATCCCATTGCTTATGGCAGTTTTTCTGGCCATGATGCCTCTTACCGTATCGGCAGCCGGAGATATTGCCAACGGGACATTGGGAAGCGGCGCCAATGGCACGATTGAGTGGAGAATTGACGGCAGCGGAAAACTGACTGTAACCGGCACGGTCACCAGCGACTCTTTTCCGTGGCCGTACGTCCCCTGGCGTGCATACTGCGAATCTATTCGGTCCGCGGAAATTTCCGTAACGGGGATGCGGAATGCGAGCGATCTCTTTTTTGGATGCAAAAACCTTACGAGCGTGGATCTGAGCCGGTTTGACAGCAGCGAGCTCACAGACGTCCACAGTATGTTTTACGGATGCAGCAGTCTGACGACATTGGATCTGAGCAATTTCAACACCGGCAACATCAAAGATATGAGCAACATGTTTTACGGGTGCAGCAGCCTGACGACACTGGATTTAAGTAATTTCAATACCGAAAAAGTTACAAATATGCGCTATATGTTTACCAGATGCAGCAGTCTGACGGCACTGGATCTGAGTAATTTCAACACCGGCAGCGTTACCGACATGGGCGGTATGTTCGCCGTGTGCGGCAGCCTGACCAGCCTGAACCTGAGCGGCCTGAATACAGGGAAGGTTACGGATATGAGCAACATGTTTAACGGCTGCAAAAATCTGGGCAAACTGGATATAAGCGGTTTCAACACAAGCAGCGTCACCAATATGAATCATATGTTCAATGGGTTTGCCAGCAAAGAGAAACTGGATCTTGGCAGCTTTGACACCAGCAAAGTCACGGCAATGAGCCATATGTTTTATGAGTGCAAAAACCCGAAGGGCGTAAACCTGAGCAGCTTTAATACCCGCAACGTCACCAACATGGTCAATATATTCCAAAAGTGCGAACTGGGGGATCTGGATCTGAGCCATTTTAACACCGGCAGTATCACCGATATGAGCGAAATGTTTTACCTCAGCAAACTGACAAGCCTGAACCTGAAGGGCTTTGACACCGGCAAAGTCACAGATATGGAAGCGATGTTCCGGGGCTGCCTGGTAAAAGAGCTGGATCTGGGCAGTTTCAATACCGGCAATGTCACTAACATGCGCCTTATGTTTGACAGCTGCTCCGATCTGACCCGGTTAAATCTTGGCAGCTTTGACACCGGCAGGGTCACCGATATGAGCTCCATGTTTGCCGACTGCGTCAGCCTGACGGATATCAGCCTGAAAAATTTCAATACCGGCAGCGTTACGGATATGAGCTGGATGTTCCGAAACTGCGCCAAATTGACCAGGCTGGATCTCGGCAGCTTTGACACCAGCAGCTCTGTAACCATGGAACAGATGTTTAATGACTGCGTCAGTCTGACGGACGTGAATCTGAGCAGTTTTAACACTGCCAACGTCACCGATATGCGCCACATGTTTGTGGATTGCCGCAGCCTGAAAACGGTGGATGTGAGCAGTTTTAACACCGCCAACGTCACTAAGATCGGCTATATGTTTGGTCAGTGCGAAAATCTGATAACCCTGGATCTTCGCAACTTCGATCTCGGCAAAGCCACCGACGCAAATGTCCTGTTCTCCGGATGCAGCAGCCTGACAACCATTCAGGCGCCCCGTAACCGGCCGGTGGAAATCACCCTGCCGCAGGCAGATAAAGGATATGCCTGGCAGCTGCCGGACAAAACCGCGGTCAAAAATATACCGAAGGGCACAGACAGCGTTACGGTTCAAAAGCTGCAGACGTCTTCCGAAGACCCGATCTCTTCCGGCGTCAGCAATATCAAACTGTCCGGTATTTCCAAAAAAATCGCGGCGGGAAAGAAAATAAAACTGACTGCCAAAGTACAGGCTTCCACAGGAGCCAGCAAAAAACTTAAATGGAAATCCAGCAACTCAAAAGTGGCTACGGTAACGCAAAAAGGCGTCGTCACCCTGAAGAAAAATGCCGGGGGCAAATCCGTGACAATCACCGCAACGGCCACCGACGGCAGCGGCGTAAAGGCATCCTACAAAATCACCGTCATGAAAGGTGTGGTAAAGAAGGTCAGCATTTCCGGGAAAACAAATGTCAAAGCCGGAAAAAGCCTGAAATTGAAAGCAAAGATCACTGCCTCCAAAAACGCCAACACGAAAGTGGCCTGGGAGAGCAGCAATACAAAATACGCAAAAGTAAACGGCTCCGGAAAGGTAACCACCTATAAAGCCGGCAAGGGGAAAAAGGTAAAGATCACCGCGAAAGCCACTGACGGCAGCGGAAAAAAGAAAACGATAACGATCAGGATCAAATAATTTCCCATTGATTTTCCCCCATTCTGTGGTATAATGGGGGACATGGAAGCATAGCTCAGCTGG
>DPJQ01000208.1:0-1365 GCA_003542935.1 Lachnospiraceae bacterium
GAGGTGGTCACCCGGATGCTCCGCTATTTTCAGAACGAGGGCATGGTAAAGCTGGCCCGAGGTACGGTGGAGATCACGGATGAAGAAAAGCTGCGGCAAATATCCTGAATCATAAAACGCCTCCTGTTTTGATGCACAGGAGGCGTTTTACCAATCAGCAGATCTGCTTTTCAAAGACCACCTTCATGGTCATGACCCTGCTGCCGGGGTAGTAGCCCGCATGGATCATGGGGGGAGAGTGTGACGGTGTCCGGATTCATCAGGAGCTTGCCCCTCAGACAAGATGGCGGGTCGGGCAGCATACACAGATAGAACCGATACGGATGCCTGCGGAAGATACCTTCAGAGTCAGATGCTCCTAAACGGCCGGAAGGCGAAGGCAGCTTCGCAGGTGTGATCAAAGAAACCAGAGTGCAGGAGGTGATGGATAACCCGGTGTTTGGGGAGTATGGCAGACTAATCTTCCCGGTTGAACGAACGATCAGCAGCGAACTGACACTGGAGAATGTGGACGATATTCTGATCTGGTACACTTACATAAATCCGGATAAGACAGCGGAAATTGTGAACTACCTTGGTGAAAGTGCTGCGGCGGGAGATACGGTTTTCTATGATATTTACACTTTTCAATGTTCAAAAAGTGATATCAAGTGATCCGAACCGAAAATTGTCATCTGCTTTCGTGTATATTACGGTCATAAAAACGGAAAAATACTCCCAAAGGAATGATTTTACGAAAAATCACGTCAGGGGGTATTTTTTTATGGGCGTACATGTCATGGATGAAGCCGAACGCTGTCTGAACTGTAAAAAACCGATGTGCCAGCAGGGATGTCCGGTGCACACACCGATACCGAAGATCATTCAGGCTTTCAAGGATAAAAAGCTGGCGGAGGCGGGCAATGAATTATTTGAAAATAATCCGCTTTCCGTGGTCTGTTCCATTGTCTGCAATCACGAAAAACAGTGCGAGGGCCACTGTGTTCTGGGGAAAAAGGGAAAGCCGATCCATTTCAGCAGTATTGAGAATTTCATTTCAGAGGCCTGGCTGGAGCGGAGGGAGACTCCGATGGCGGAAAAGAAGGGGATACGGGCCGCGGTTATCGGTTCCGGGCCTGCAGGGATCACGGTAGCGGTGGAGCTGGCGAAACACGGATTTGATGTGACTGTTTTTGAATCCCGGGACAAGATCGGCGGCGTGATGCAGTACGGTATCCCGGAGTTTCGCCTGCCCAAAAAGATCGTCGCCGGGGAGGTGGAAAAGCTCTCCGCCCTGGGGGTGGAGGTGATGACCAACATGGTCATCGGCCGGGTCCTTTCCGTCGACGAACTGATGGAGATGGGCTTCGAGGCGGTGTTCATCGG
>DPJQ01000208.1:1565-2559 GCA_003542935.1 Lachnospiraceae bacterium
TCCCGGAGTTTCGCCTGCCCAAAAGTATCCTTGACCGCTATAAAAAGAAAATGCTGGATTTGGGTATCCAGATCCGGCCCAATACCACCATCGGGGGCGCCCTCACGATCGAGGAGCTGTTTCGGGACGGCTATGTGGGAGTTTTCGTCGGGACAGGTGTGTGGAGGCCGAAAACGCTGGGCATCCACGGAGAGACGCTGGCGAACGTCCATTTCGGTATCGACTATTTGGCTAATCCGGACGCCTACAGCCTGGGCGAGCGGGTTGCGGTCATTGGCACGGGCAATGTGGCGATGGATGTGGCCCGGACGGTGCTGCGCAAAGGTGCGCGGGAAGTAACGCTCTACGCGGTGGGTAAGTCGGTCACGGCGAGTTCCAGTGAGATGTCTTACGCCATGCTGGAAGGGGCGGAGGTGGTTTATGGGAAGGCCATTTCGGCGATCACGCCCCAAGGGCCGGTGTTTAAGACCGTTATTTTTGACGAAAAGGATGAGGCCGTAGGTTATGAGCCGGAGGAGGAACAGGTGGACGCCGACGCCACGATCATCTGTATCAGCCAGGGACCGAAAAATAAACTGATTCTGACCACGGCGGGACTGCAGGGATCGGACGAGGGGCTGCTCATTACTGACGACCGCCATATGACCACCCGCGAGGGCGTTTTTGCCGCCGGCGATGTGGTGCACGGGCCGAAGACCGTCGTACATGCGGTGGAGGAGTCAAAGAAAGCGGCGGCAGCCATGATGGATTATATGGAGAAGAAACATGCCTGCAATGGATAGAAGATTATTTGAAAGTGTTAAATGAAGTCTCTCACTGTATGCTGTGAACATACGTGAAATCTAAAAAATAAGTAGAAAATCCTAAAAAAATGAGTTTTTGATAAAAACAGGGAGCAGTATAGTACCCATGCGGACACATGACAGTAAATCTGTAAAACATGAAAGCGAGGCATGGAACTATGAAGGAGCCCTTTGCCGGCAGCATGGATGCT
>DPJQ01000219.1 GCA_003542935.1 Lachnospiraceae bacterium
TATAGGCTTTTTTAATATAGACAAAGACATAAAAATAGTTGGCGGAGGATAGTGAGTTATGAGGGAAATTACAGAGCAATATGCGAAGCTGATTGAGGAGGAAACGGCAGAAACCGTATTGTCTGCCAACCGTGTCAAGGATTACGTGGAGGCTTCACCGCTGGCCTATATGAACCGCTGTGTGAAAACGTTACAGATCCCTAAGGTGTTCAGCGAGAATGAAGTGCGCATTTTTGAAGGGGTAGTAGAGACCATGTACAGGATTGCAGGTAAAGTGATCCGCCGATATATCAACTATCCGGATTACAGAAAGCTGTTTCCTTTTTCTAAAGAGCTGGAGGAGTTGATTCTGGTCCCCAATTTATATGACAGTGTATTGCCCATTGCCCGTTTTGATATATTTTACCATGAGGATACGGGTGATTTTGTATTCTGTGAGATCAATACGGACGGGACCAGCGCTATGAACGAGGATCGGATACTGAACCAGGCGCTGAAGTACAATAACATTCATCAGCGGATGCAGGATTATTACGATTTCCGCACCTTTGAGCTATTTGACAGCTGGGTAGATACCTGTATATCGTTGTATCGGACCTATAAAAAGGGTGTGGAGCAACCCTATATTGCCATTGTGGACTTTATGTACCATACGACCATGCGGGAGTTGGAGGAATTTAAAAGACGGTTTGAGGCATTTGGCTATAAAACGGAAATCTGTGAGATACGAAATCTGACTTATGAGGATGGTGTGTTGTACTCGCCCACAGGTCATCCCATCGATCTGATCTATCGTCGGGCTGTTACGACGGACGTTATGCAGAATTACCGGGAAGTACAGCCTTTTATCCGGGCGGTATTGGATCAGAATGTCTGTCTGATTGGTTCTTTCTGTACCCAGATCATCCATACCAAATGGTTCTTCAAAGTGGTTCATGACGCAGGCACTCAGGCGTTTTTGACAGAGGAAGAAAAGGATTTCGTGAAAAAGCATATACCGTTCACAAATCTGCTGGACCGGCGTTTTTGCAGCCAGCGGGAGATCGTGGAGGATAAAGAACGTTGGATATTAAAGCCCATGGATTCCTATGCTTCCCAGGGTGTATTTGCCGGGGTAGATTTTAATCGGTATACCTGGGAGGAGATCGTGGATCGGTATTTCAATAACAATTATATTTATCAGGAATATCATTCGCCTTATCGTTCCATGAACGGAGATTATACCAGCGTCAATGTGGAGGCGAAACCCTATACCAATATGACGGGGCTGTTTGTGTATAACGGCCGGTTGGCGGGTCTGTACTCCCGTATGTCCGACGGCGGCATCATATCCTCACAGTACAATGAGAAAACGGTGCCTACGCTGGTGGCGTCTAAGAAAGCAGGGGTGAACTTCGGGGATGAACTGTGAGACCTGTGCCTATTACGTTTATGACGAAGAAGGCGAATATTATGAGTGCGATGTAGATATGGATGAGGATGATTACGGACGGTTGGTGTCGGGCGGGATCCGCTCCTGCCCATACTATCAGCCCGATGATGAGTACCGTATTGTGAGAAAACAGATGTAAGTGTACTTTAGCACTGAAAAGCCATATACAAAATTCTGGCCTGTGAAAAGCGGGGCCATTTTATGGAGGAAACATATGATGATAGAGGAAATTGTCCAGGCTGTGCGTTCCTGTGCGGCCATTTTGCTGGAGGCGGAACGGATCGATGCCGGCGTCATGGCTAAAGAGGGTCATGCCAATTATGTGACGGTTTACGATAAGCAGGTGCAGGAGGCTCTGAGAGAGCGGCTCCTTGCCATTGTGCCAGAGGCGGTTTTTGTGGGTGAAGAGGAGGAGGTTCACCGTTCTGTCGACAAAGGATACGCGTTTATTGTGGATCCCATCGACGGCACCTCAAATTTTATCAAGCAGTACCGTTGCAGCTGTATTTCCGTGGGGATTACCAGGGACGGAGAAAGGGTTGGCGGTGTGGTGTACAATCCTTATGTAGATGAATTGTATATGGCCGAGAAAGGAAAAGGAGCGTACAGAAACGGCGAGCCCATCCACGTCTCGGCGGACGCTTTGGCGGACAGCCTCGTGGCTTTTGGCACGGCCCCCTACTATGAGGAGCTCTGTGACCGTTCCTTTGCTTTGGCCAGGGAGTACTGCATGAAAGCGGTGGATGTGCGGCGCAGCGGCACGGCGGCCATGGATCTGTGCCAGGTGGCATGCGGCAGGAACGGTATGTTCTTTGAGCTGCGGCTGCAGCCCTGGGATTTTGCGGCGGGTTCCCTGATCGTGGAGGAGGCGGGCGGCATCGTTGTCAACGAGGACGGCGGTGTGCCGCCTCTGTCTGGCCCCACCTCCGTGTTTGCCATGAATGCGGTGATCTACGAGGAATGGAGGAAGGAAAAATGCAGTAATATTTCCACATTATAAATAAATATAAAGTAATACTTCCTAAAACATGAATAAAAAATCCTAATAATGAATAAAAAATAAACAAATCATAAAATCGATATTGAAATGTGACTTGCCTGGTGATATAATTGCTACGCTTAAAAAAATATTTTTGGAGAGATACATGCAGTATACCAGACAGGAAGCGTTGGCAAAGCTTTTAAAGAGCTACGAATCTTACTACAATATCATCCTGGCCGATGAGGGGCAGAAGCCCCTTGCGGCCCGGTGTGAGTTCTATGAGCACTCTCAGAAATATGTGCTGTCAAAAAAAGCAGAGCTCTGGTCTGCGGACTGCGAGGAGTTTATCTATCTGTTTGACATTCCCCATCTGACAAAAGAAAAATACGAGGAATGCCGGGATTATGCCTACGGGGACGGTATGAAACGGCTGCATGTGGGGCCGGGGCATATGTATTCCTACATCACCCCGATCTTTCTCTGTGATTCCTGTGACGAGGATGCCAGAAAGGCGCTGAAAAAGTGCCGGATATACAAAAGTTTTCATTTTTCACTGCACGGTTGGATGGACTTTCATACTGCGTTGGCGGAGCTTGGCTCCGGCCGGGTGGAGGCCAACCGGAATGGCAGAAGTGTGGCGAAAATTTTGAAAAAAGTACTATTTCAATCTAAGAAGTAAAGGAGAGATTCAGAATGAATGCATTAGTACTGTTGATTATCAGTATTGCCGTCCTGGTCTGCGGTTACATCTTCTACGGGGGATGGCTCTGCAAACAGTGGGGTGTCGGCGAAGGCGATAAACCCACACCGGCCCATACCATGGAGGACGGCGTAGACTATGTTCCGGCCCAGACTCCGGTTCTTATGGGACATCATTTTTCATCTATCGCGGGTGCAGGCCCGATCACCGGCCCCATCGGCGCGGCTATGTTCGGATGGCTGCCTGTGACCCTTTGGATTTTAGTCGGAGGTATTTTCTTCGGCGGCGTACATGACTTTGGCGCCCTGATCGCTTCCATCCGCCATAACGGGCAGTCCATCGGTGAGATCATTTCCGCCAATATGAGCCGTCGTGCGAAAAGGCTGTTTCTGATTTTTGCCTACCTGACCCTGATTCTGGTTGTGGCTGCCTTTGCGTCCATCGTGGCATCCACTTTCGGAGCAAAGGTTGACGAGGCGACGGGAGCTCTGGATATTGCAGGCAGCGCGTCCAATGCATCTGTAGCCATGGTATCCCTGCTGTTTATCGTGATTGCCATCGTTTTCGGTTTCTGTGTATACCGCAGGAATGCGCCGATGCTGGTTTCCACGGTTCTCGGTATTGTGGCAATTATTATCTGTATGGCCATAGGTATGAATTTCCATCCTTTCTACCTGACTGCCAATCAGTGGATGATCATCGTGGGTATCTATATCGCTATCGCTTCGGTGACGCCGGTGTGGATCCTCTTGCAGCCCCGTGATTATCTGAGTTCATTCCTGCTGTACGCTATGCTGATCATCGCCGTTGTCGGTGTGGTGGGCGCCCATCCGAATATGGATGCGTTCCCGGCTTTTGAAGGATTTGCCGTGACCAATGACAGCGGAACCCAGCTTCTGTTTCCGGTGCTGTTCACTACGGTTGCCTGCGGCGCGATCTCTGGTTTCCACTCACTGGTTTCCTCCGGAACCACGTCCAAGCAGCTGGATAAAGAAACCGATGCGAAGCCCATCGCTTACGGCGGTATGCTTCTGGAGTGTGTGCTGGCGGTGCTTACACTGTGCGCCATCGCCTATGCCCGGACAAACGGCCATACAAACGGGGCCACCGATATCTTTGCCGGTGGTATTGCCGGTATGGTAGCCAGTATCCCCGGTCTGGCAGGGCTTGAAAATATTCTGTATACTCTGCTGATCCTTACATATTCCGCTTTCTGTCTGACATCCCTGGATACGGCCACCCGTCTGGCGCGTTTCATGTTCCAGGAGTTCTGGCTGGAGCCGGGACAGACGGCTAAGGACGTGAAAGAGGGCTGGAAAAAGATTATGGTGAATCCGTATGTGGCGACGATCATTACAGTCGTTCTGGGCATTCTGCTTGGCATGACCGGATACGGCAAGATCTGGGGACTGTTCGGTGCGGCCAATCAGCTTCTGGCCGGTCTGGGCCTTCTGGCCGTTGCCACATGGCTCGGCAATATCGGCAAAAACAATAAAATGTTCCTGTTCCCCATGGCCTTCATGATGGTGGTGACGATCTGTTCTCTGGCTCTGACCGTAAAGAACCAGGCAACTCTGATCGCAGCGGGCGGCGCTGACTGGGGTCCCTACGCGCAGGTGGTTCTGGGCGTACTGCTGATCGTGCTGGCGGTCATCCTGGTGATTGAAGGTGTGCAGACCCTTTTTGGAAAGAATAAAAAAGCTGCATAGGGCAGTATAATATGCGTGTGCCGGTGAGAGATCGGAAGCGGCACACAGGTTTTGAGAGCCGCGGCAGTAACGGTTCAAGCCAAGACTTTGTATCGAACGCAAAGTCTTGGGCTGAACTGTAACCCGCGGCTTCATTTTTATTTATTTTTCCATTGCCAAGGAATGGAATATGTGGTATTTTATACAGGAATAATGGAATAGCAGATTGAGTGCCCGCAGATGTGGATCGTATGGTCTGATATGCGGGAAAGAGGGAATCAGGTGAGAATCCTGAGCGATCCGGTCACTGTAACAGGGAAGTCCGGTTTCAACATGCCATTGCGGCCATGCGCCGTGAGAAGGGGAAACCGGGACATTGATCCTGAAGCCAGGAAACCTGCTCAATATGAGACGAGATGGAGCTTCCGAAGAAAGCGACATCTGAAATACATTTTCCGGTGAAAGTGTATTTTTCGATGCCTGCTCTTAGCAGGTTTTTTTATGTCTCCCATTATGTCATACTGTGGCCGGCCTGAAAGCGGTACACAAGAAAACAAAAAGGAGAAAAAGGAAATGAAGAAAAAACAGATTGTGAAAAAACTTGCGGCGGTTTTGCTGGCGGCAGGGATGGCGGTGAGCGCAGCCGCCTGCGGTTCCTCCGGCAGCAGCGGGGATGCCGAGCGGAAAGACGCACAGCAGATCAAAGAGGAAAACCAAATTTCGTCCGGCGTTTCACAGGCGGACAGTGGCAGTGAGGCGGCGGAGACTTCCTCCGGGGCGGTGGAATCCTCTGCGTCCGAAACGTCCGGTACCGCCTCTGAGACGGGCAGTTCCGAAACGGCATCGGAAGCGGAATCCGGAAAAAAGACGGAATATCCTCTGACCATAACTACCTATGATTCCGAGGGCAATGAGATAGAGACCACTTACGAGAAAGCGCCGGAGAAGGTTCTGGCCGTATACCAGGGATGTATTGAGACCATGCTGGCCCTGGGATTGGAGGATCGCATGGCAGCGGCGGCCGGCCTTGACAATGAGGTACCCGAGGAGTTGAAGAGCGCTTTTTCCAAAGTAGAGTATCTGGACGAATTTACTCCGTCCCTGGAGACCGTCACCATGATGGAGCCGGATATGATCTTTTCCTGGGGCTCCCTTTTCGGCGAAAAGACTCTGGGAAGCGTGACGGACTGGTTGGACAAGGGCTGCAACACCTATTACAGCTCCAATACCCGGCCGGGCAGCGATACGGAGACGAGAAACCGGACGCTGGAAAACGAGTATACGGATATTTTAAATATTGGTCAGATTTTCGATGTACAGGATCAAGCGGAGGCTATTGTGGCGGATATCAAAGGGGTCATTGACCAGACCATAGAGGCCACGAAGGATCTGGAGGAAAGGCCCAGCGTATTGATCCTGGAGCCCCTGGGGGATTCCATCACCAATTATGGCGCGTCCAGCCTGGGCGGCGATATGGTGACAAAGCTGGGCGCACAGCTTGCCAATTCCGATGCGAAGACCGTGGGCAAGGAGGATATCATCGCGGCCAATCCGGACGTGATCTTTGTGGTCTACATGCCCTATGCCGGCGATGACCCGGAGACGGTCAAGGAAACCCAGCTTGCCACGATCCGGGACGACGAGGCCCTGCAGAGCCTGGATGCGGTGAAAAACGGCCGGATCGTTCCGATCATGTTGAGCGAGATGTATGCCAGCGCCACGCGTACCCAGGACGGGATTGAACATTTTGCCGCGGGTCTGTATCCGGAACTGAATCAGTAGAGGGTAGAGGGTTATGGAGAAACAGGAGGTATCAAACAAAAAGACAGATGTATTCCATACGTCTCTGTTTGTGCTGGTGCTGATCCTTCTGGCGGCGGGCCTGGTGCTTTCCGTCATGGCGGCCATCACCTTCGGAAATGCGGATATCTCGCTGAAAGATGTGTACAGCGTGGTGGGCTGCGAAGTGCTGAAGATGAAACGATTTTCGGAATTCTCGGAGGGGTCGGTTCACGATGTGGTGTGGCTGATCCGTTTTCCAAGAGTAGTGCTGGCCCTGGCTGTGGGGATGGGACTTTCTGTCTGTGGTGTTGTGATGCAGGCGATCGTCAAAAATCCTTTGGCTGACCCGTACATTCTGGGCGTTTCTTCCGGCGCTTCCCTGGGAGCCACTTTTGCGATCATGCTGGGTGTGGGGAGCTTTCTCGGCGGCAATTTTGTGGGGATCATGGCCTTTGTGGGGGCCATGATCACTTCCTTTCTGGTCATGGCCATAGCGAATATGGGAGGCAGGGCCAACGCGGGAAAACTGATCCTGGCCGGTACGGCGGTGAGCTCGGTCTGTTCCGCCTTTTCCAGTTTTATTATTTTTATCGTCAACGATAACAATGCCACGGCAGAGGTGATGCGCTGGACGATGGGAAGCCTGTCGGGGGCAGACTGGGCCCGGGCGGCGGTGATCCTGCCGGTGGTTCTGGTCTGTACCTTGATCTTCTGGACACAGTACAGGAGCCTGAACCTGATGCTTTTGGGCGATGAGGTGTCCATCACTCTGGGGACGAACCTGCATAAAAACCGTACGGTGTATTTGATCCTCTCCTCGGTGATCGTGGGCGCTGCGGTCTATGCCGCGGGGATGATCGGCTTCGTGGGCCTGGTGATTCCCCATGTGATCCGTATCCTCTTTGGCACAGACCATAAGCGGCTGATCCCGCTGAGCGCTTTGCTGGGAAGTATTTTTCTGATCTGGGCGGATGTGGCCAGCCGTATCCTCCTGAAAAACGCGGAGATGCCCATCGGCATCCTGGTATCCCTGATCGGGGCGCCCTGTTTTATCTATCTGCTGGTGAAGCGTTCCTATGGATTTGGGGGTGGAAGGTCATGAATATATCGTCGGAGGATATCCGTTTGTCCTATGATACCGCCGAAATCCTGAAAGGTGTCTCCCTGCAGGCGGGGAACAAGGAATTTGTGGGGCTGATCGGGCCCAACGGCAGCGGAAAGTCCACGCTGCTCAAATGTATGTACCGGGTGCTCAGCCCGGGAGGCGGATGCGTCTATCTGGATGGAGCGCCGCTGAACAGCCTGAGCTACAAAGAGTCCGCCAGGAGAATGGCGGTGGTGGCTCAGCACAATTATTACAATTTTGATTTTTCCGTTCGGGAAGTAGTGCTCATGGGGCGTTCGCCCCACAAGAGGGCCATGGAGCGGGACAATGCCCGGGATTACGCCATTGTGGAGGAGGCTCTGGAAAAGGTGGGGATGTCGGCTTTTGCCGACCGCAATTTTTCCACGCTGTCCGGCGGCGAACAGCAGAGGGTAATCCTGGCACGGGCCCTGGCCCAGCAGACGCCCTGCCTGATCCTGGATGAGCCCACCAATCATCTGGATATCACCCACCAGCTTCAGCTTTTGCGGATCGTAAAGACGCTGGACACCACAGTGATAGCGGCTATCCATGATCTGAATATCGCGGCCATGTTCTGTGACAGGATCTATGTGCTGGAGAGGGGAAAAATAGCCGGGCAGGGTGCTCCCGGAGATGTGTTGACCCGGGAAATGATACAAAAGATTTATCATGTGGACAGCGAGATCGTCAAAGACAGCAGGGGGCGGACGCATATCCTGTTTATCTGAATGGGATTTGCTTTTGTCTGTCTGTCCATATATAATAGAATGCATGGGCAGCCGTCCATGCATTTTTCTATATCATAGCAGGGCATCAGACAGGAGGGATAGCCGAATATGTATAATCCACAGCTTGAAACCTTTATTCGGGTGGCTGATGCCCCATTTCGTGGGATGCTCCCAGCCGAAAGCGTCCGCGTTCATCCGTTTATGGAACAGCCCGGCGCATGGCGGCTCCTGCGTCCATGGGTTCATTGACGGGGAGGACGGTACGGTGTACCAGACGTTCCCCTGGAACCACAGGGGATGGCACTGCGGCTCTGGCAGCAAGGGCAGCGGCAACAATACCCACATCGGGGTGGAGATGTGCGAGCCGGCGTGTATCAAATACACATCGGGCAGTAATTTCACCTGCTCCGACACGGCTACGGCAAAAGCAGTGGCGAAACGGACTTATGAGACGGCGGTGGAGCTGTTCGCCATGCTCTGTGAAAAGTACAGCCTTGACCCGCTTGCGGATGGCGTCATCATCAGCCATAAGGAAGGGTGCAGCCGGGGCATTGCCAGCAACCA
>DPJQ01000280.1:0-209 GCA_003542935.1 Lachnospiraceae bacterium
ATATATTTATATAAATTTACTTGAAAAAGGAAGAAAATATAAATATATTATAATGAAACTGCCGATGACAGACGAATTATGGAGGAAATAGTATGGGATTTTTGACAGGTAAGACGGCAATCATTACCGGAGCAGGAAGGGCAGTATTGAGTGACGGCAGCTGCGGTTCCATAGGTTATGGCATCGCGACGGCTTATGCGAAAGAAGGG
>DPJQ01000280.1:506-936 GCA_003542935.1 Lachnospiraceae bacterium
GACGGCTTATGCGAAAGAAGGGGCGAATCTGGTCATTACAGGACGTAATATGGCGAAACTGGAGGCTGCGAAGGAGGAACTGGAGCGCCTGCATAGTATCCGGGTACTTATTGTACAGGCGGATGTAAACAGTGGCGCCGACAATGAAGCAGTGACGCTGGAGGTGGTTCGCCAGACCATGGAGACATTTGGAAGGATCGATGTCCTGATTAACAACGCCCAGGCATCCGCCTCTGGTGTGTCGTTGGCGGAGCACACGACACAGCAGTTTGACCTGGCACTGTATTCCGGCCTGTATGCGGCATTCTATTATATGAAGGCCTGCTATCCCCATTTGAAAGAGACGAAAGGGACTGTGATCAATTTTGCTTCGGGGGCAGGACTCTTCGGTAATTACGGGCAGTGTGCCTATGCGGCGGCCAAAGAGGGT
>DPJQ01000280.1:1239-1498 GCA_003542935.1 Lachnospiraceae bacterium
CTATGCGGCGGCCAAAGAGGGTATACGCGGGCTCAGCCGGGTGGCAGCCACGGAATGGGGACCGGACGGCATTAATGTAAATGTGATCTGCCCTCTGGCCTGGACGGCTCAGCTGGAGAATTTCCAGAAAGCCTATCCGGATGCTTTCAAGGTAAATGTCAAGATGCCGCCCATGGGACATTACGGCAATGTAGAGAAGGAGATCGGGCGTGTATGTGTACAGCTGGCTTCACCCGATTTCAAATATATGAGCGGTGAG
>DPJQ01000280.1:1755-17892 GCA_003542935.1 Lachnospiraceae bacterium
GGGCTGGTGGATATTTATCTGCCGGATTTCAAATATATGAGCGGTGAGACGATCACGCTGGAGGGTGGCATGGGATTGCGGCCATAGGGTTATATAATAGAGTGACGCAGGATTCCCTGTTCCTGTTCCTCTGAAAACTGGAGCAACACTGCGATGAGCTAACTGCAAACTGCGACGAATAAATGCTCGGGAAGAACCCCCGCATTTAAGTCTCCGTAAGCAGCAGGTAGTATCATCTACGTTAAAAACGCTCCTGAGTGTTTTCAGGGGAACAGGGACAGGGAATTCTGCTGTTTTCTGTAAAAGATGACGTGGCGGAGCAGTTTGAGAGGGGATGCCTGACAGCGAATGAAATAAGTGAATGGAGGAGGATAGAAAGTATGACAAAAGAGAAACTGGCCCTGGAGGTGATCAGGCGTCTGAAGGGGGAGTATCCACTGGCAGATTGTACGCTGGATTATGATCACGCATGGCAGCTTCTGGTGGAGGTGCGTCTGGCGGCTCAGTGTACGGATGCCAGGGTCAATGTGGTAGTGCAGAAGTTGTTTAAGAAATATCCGGATGTGGAGTCGCTGGCGGCGGCGGAGCCGGAAGATATCGAGGAGATTGTGCGCCCCTGCGGTCTGGGCAGGAGCAAGGCGCGGGATATAAGCGCCTGTATGCGGATGCTGCGGGATGAGTACGACGGAAGGGTACCGGAGGATTTTGACGCCCTTTTGAAGTTGCCCGGTGTGGGGCGTAAGAGCGCGAATCTGATTATGGGAGATGTGTTTGGCAAACCTGCTATTGTGACGGACACCCACTGCATTCGGCTCTGTAACCGGATTGGTCTGGTGGATCAAATCAAGGATCCTAAAAAGGTGGAAATGGCGCTTTGGAAGATTGTGCCGCCCGAAGAAAGCAGTGATTTCTGCCACAGGCTGGTCTATCATGGCCGGGAGGTGTGCACGGCCAGGACGAATCCTCACTGTGACGTATGCTGTCTGGCGGATATCTGTGCGTATGGGAAAAGTGCCGCGGAAGATTCGTCCGAAAAATAAAAACGATAAGTTCAATATGGTTGAGTCATCCCAAATAAGTTAACTAAAAATAAAAATATGGTTGACAATAGGCCGGCCTGAGGGTATACTGCGTATGTCAGAATAAAAAGATGGAGGCTGATTGCGAAAGAGATGAAAAAAACAACTGTATACCAGATGACGGCCATGGCGCTGATGGCGGCATTAATGTGCGTGGTGGGCCCAATGAGTGTTCCGATTGGTCCGATTCCGATTTCCTTTACAAACTTTGTAATCTATCTGGCGGTGTGGCTGCTGGAGGGGCAGGCAGCGGCCGTCAGCTACTGTGTATATTTGCTGATCGGTGCTGTGGGGCTACCGGTATTTTCCGGTTACAGCGGCGGTCTGGGCAAGTTGGCAGGCCCTACCGGAGGTTATTTGATTGGGTTTATTTTTATGGCCATGATCTGTAGTATTGTGACACAATGGACCAATTATCATATGGTATTTTCTATGGCGGGTATGGTGTTGGCTACGGCGGTGGCTTATGGTTTTGGCACTTTATGGTTTATGCTCCAGGCGAAAGCCACTTTGGCATATTCTCTGATGACCTGCGTGGTTCCTTTTATTCCCGGTGATCTGGTAAAGATTTTCGTGGCGGGGGCATTGGGGGTAACAATCCGCAAAAGTCTTTTGCGGTCGGGGTTGTTATTGGCGAAAGAGCGCGTGCCGAGGGCGAGATAAATCTATGAGTGAGAGAATCGTTACATATAAAAATAAGATCATGGGCGGGTATCTTCTGAACAGGGAAGATGCCCTTTGTCTGGCCGAAGAGCCGCTGGACGAGTTGGAGACGGCGGCTAATGAGATACGGAAACATTTTTGCGGAGATATTTTCGATATCTGTACGATTATCAACGGCAAAAGCGGCAAATGCCCGGAAAATTGTAAATACTGTGCCCAGTCGGTGCATCATGACACGGAGGTAGAGACTTATCCGTTGCTGCCGGATGAAGAGATCATCCGCGAGGCGGCCCGTCAGTCCGGACGGGGAGTGCTACGCTATTCGATTGTCACCAGCGGCAGGAAACTTTCCGACGAAGAAGTGGACAGGCTCTGCGGCTGTGCCATGAAAATCCGCGATAGTCTGCCTATCCGGCTTTGCATATCGGGAGGCCTGCTCAGTGAAAAACAGTTCTGCAGGCTCCGTGAGGCAGGTTTTTCCAGGGCTCATAACAATATGGAGACTTCAGAACTTTTTTTCCCGGAAATATGTACAACTCATACCTACGGCCAAAAACGGGAAGCGGTCCGCGGTGCCCGGACGGCCGGACTGGATGTATGCAGCGGGGGGATCATAGGGTTGGGCGAGACCATGGCGGATCGCATCGATATGGCCCTGGAGATTCGCGGCCAGGGCGTACATTCGGTGCCTGTCAACCTGCTGAATCCCATTCCGGGCACTCCGTTGGAACATAGAGAGAGACTGTCCTATGATGAATTTGTGCGTACCGTCGCATTGTTCCGTTTTATTCTGCCGGACAGTGCGATCCGTCTGGCCGGAGGCCGCAGTCTGATGCCCGACCAGGGCCGCCGCTGTTTCCTGGCCGGGGCTAATGCGGCCATATCCGGTGATATGCTGACTACAGCAGGGTATACTGTGGAGACGGATCTGGAACTCATACATAGCCTGGGTTATAAGCCGGGATATCTGGGAGATTGAATTCGGGGACGAAAAAGCTGGATAGAGTATTTACCGTGGAATCCTCTGGCATTTCTTTTTTTCGTATATTATAATTGGAAGGAGCGATGGGGGCATAATACGAAGAGGAGCGTGAACAAAATGCTAAGGAGAAAAACAGGCAGACGACATCTGGTGACGCTGGCAGTGGCGGCTTTCCTGCTGGCGTGGCCGGGAACCATGGCGTATGCGGCCGGAGACGGCGTAGAAGTGACGGAGATCTCGGATCATGAACAATTTGCCCGGGTTGTCAGTGACGGCTGGGATGAGGACTATTTCGCGGAAGTACTGGTGGATACGCAAAAAGAAGAAGTTACAGTGGACGGTGAGGAGACCACTTTTGAGGAAATATTTGATGTAGAGAAGCCTTCTGAGGCGCCGGAGCTGGAGTCTGCCCGGGCTGTAGAAGAATATTTTGAGGATCAGGTCTGTGAGGCAGAGATTGTGGAGGAAGGCGTCGTCCAGGTGACCAACCCCTATCAGTCCAGACAGATTCTGTTGTATGCGGCTAAACTGGATCAGAATTACGGTGCGTCTGAGGTTTTCCATCTGGATATAGTCGGTGAGTATATCCTTCAGTTCGATACGGAGGAAGCTACAAAGGCAGCTTATGAACGGATGCAGCCGGTGTACGGTGACGCATGTGTTTTAAACAGGGTGATTCGGCAGGACGATATGTTGTTGTCGGGTACGGCTCCCTATCAGGGCAGTTATTCCTGGGGAGCGGCGTACATGGGTATGGCACAGCTCAAGACATCCCCGTCTCTTGGTATGTTTAAAAACGAAAAAGTGACGGTAGCTGTGGTGGATACGGGTATCGATCAGTCCAATTTTTTGTTTCGGGGGCGTGCCATATCCGGTGCAAGCCGGAATCTGCTGGAAAATTCTGCCAACGTATATGACGATCATGTGTTGGGCCACGGTACCCATGTGGCGGGGATCGTAGCGGACAGTACGCCGGACAATGTGGAATTGATGATTTTGAAAGTCTTTAATGCGCAGGGGGTGACTCTCCCGAGTGTTCTGCAGCTGGCAATCCAGCGGGCGGTGGATTCCGGTGCGAATGTGATCAATATGAGTCTGGGAACCAGGGATGATATAATTGCAACCGCTTTACAGTTGGATCGTTTTATTGACTATGCGGCGTCGAAAGGTGTGGTGATCTGTGCATCTGCAGGAAATGATCTGCAGGACGCCGGAGGGACATATCCGGCAAATAATGCGACGGTGATCACAGTGTCGGGCATCAGAGAAGACGGAAGCTTTGCCTCTGAGTATTCCAATTTTGGGTCGGTGATAGACTTCTGTGCACCGGGATCGAATATCAGCAGCGCGGCCCGGGGCGGCACGTTGCAGTCGCTGAGCGGGACTTCTATGGCGGCTCCCCATATAGCGGCGGCGGCGGCTTACATCAAGATGGTGATGCCGGAGGCCACGGTGAACCAGGTCAGGCAGGTATTACGCCGGTATGCCGTGGATCTGGGGCCGTCGGGAAAGGATGAACGCTATGGCTATGGCGCCGTTCAGATGAAAACTTTTTTTGACGATTGCCGGTCCATCGACATCTCCCGGTTTTCCGTGTCACTGCCGGCGGGTTCTACCTGCACATATACGGGTAAGGCGTGTAAGCCGGCTGTTCAGGTGGAAGGAGTGTCTGCTTCATCTTATTCAGTATCCTATGCCAATAACGTGGAACCTGGAGTAGGTACAGTGACAGTCACCGGAAAAGGAAATTATACAGGTACCGTGAAGGTGAATTTTAAGATTATACTCGCTAAGCCTGTTCTCGGCTCCGCTGCCAACACATCCGGCGGGATTCAGCTCAAATGGAAAGCTGCGAAAGGAGCCACAGGGTATCGGATCTATCGTCGGACAGGAGCATCCGGGAGTTGGAAAAAGGTGAAGACCATAGGTTCGGGTAAAACCGTAAAATGGACGGATAAAACGGCTGCCAATGGCAGGGTTTACAGTTACAGGATCTATACAGTCCGTAACAAAGCAGTGAGCGCTGCCAGCAGCGCAAAAAAGATTTGCCGGCTGACATCCACGAAACTTAGCAGTTTGAAAAATGTTTCGGGCAGGAAAATGAAGGTAAAGTGGAAGAAGAACAGCAAAGCAGGGGGATATCAGATCCAGTATGCGACGAATAAAAAATTTACATCTGCAAAGAAGGTAAAAGTATCCGCCAAATCAGCTTCCCAAACAATCACAAAGCTGAAAAAGAAAAAGACGTACTATGTCCGGGTACGCAGTTACAAAAAGACAGGAGGAAAGACTTACTATTCGGCCTGGAGCAGCGCTAAAAAAATCGCTGTCCGGAAATAGCCGGTCACATAAGTGATGGCCAGACGGTTTTGACGTCTGGCCATCAAAAATCTATGGCATTTCTGATGTATGCTTCATTTACAAATCTTCTATAACGGCTAAAATATGTTCATACTTAGTTGGATCCAGAGTCTGTAGTTTTTTAAGAGCATCAAGGGATCTTTTGCTGGGAACCGGATCTGTCATGAAAAATTCCCCTGGAGTAATTCCAAGGTATTCACAGATATAGAAAAATACAGTCATTGACGGCAGCATTCTGCGGTTTTCAATACGGTTGATGTAGGTTTCGCTCTGTCCAAGGGACAGGCTCATATCCCGTGCGGATACGCCTTTTTCCATCCGGAGCTGGATCAGGCGGTCATAAAAATCTTCCTCAAACATGGCCTTACCTCCACCACGTATTTTAATATAGATTCTGTGGCAAACCGTGTATTGAAAATACATATTATTGTTGACTTGGGAAACTTATAGTATATATAATAGACATATCCAGATATTTTATGTATGTGCGGAGGTGATTGGGATGACAGAAAAAGCGGTAATGAAGATGAGAAAACGGGAAAAAAGGTTTCATTTTTTTCTCAAGGCATCTATGGTTTTTCATGTATTGGCTCTGTGGACATTTTTCCTCGCAGTGAAAACCGGAGGTGCTGAGGTGGTGCTTTGCGTGGGTGCGGTTTTCTTTGGTATTGGATCCGTGCTCTCAGGGATTGCCGGAATCAATGCGAATTATTTTTGGGGCGTAGCGGAAGGCGTGATTACTTCGAAAGAGAAGCGGGAGGAGCTGTTGAAAATGTGTGAAGAGCTGGAGTAAAATTTCAACGTTTGTATTTTAGCGGGCGGCCGTTTGGTTCAGGTGAACCGGACGGCCGTTTTATTGTGTGTACATAAGTGGTTACTGACATTGGTTGTGAAAAATAGCCACAAATATGCATTGACGGCGGGACATGGCCTTTGAGGATTGACGACGAGTGCAAAAAATACTAATATTGAGAAAGACAGAGGAGGAAATAGAAAATGTTGTATGAAAACCGTTATGTCATATCGGATCAGATGATGGATGAGTATATCCGGAAAGTACTTTGCAGAAATATTCGGCTGGCAGGACTGGTATTTGCCCTGGTATCTGCAGTGATGCTGGTGTTTACCATAGTGGATGGTATGTATGTGCTGGCAGCTGTATTTGGCGTATGCCTGATCATTATGGTGGCTGTGCCCCTGTTGACGCCACCCCTCACACGGCGGCAGATGCGGGATGCTTCGGAGAAGCTTCACGGCGGCAGGCTCTGTGAAACAGTGATCCGTTTCGGGGAGGACATTGCCATGGAGGAGGGGACAGTGAACATGCGGATCGCATACGGGCAGATTCAGCGCATCATAGAACTGCCATCGGTCTGTGTGCTGGTGATGGGAAAACAGAATGCGGTACTGGTGGATCCGAAAGGTTTTTCTGTGGGAGGATACAAGGAGTTTCTTGTATTTATCAAGGAAAAAACGGGTGCGGTTTAAAGGCAGGCGACGGAAGTGGCACTGTGTCCCGAAGGGTGCATAAAGCATTATGTAAATGATATGGAGGATAGAAATGGCTGCACTGGATGAGGTGAGAACGGAGATTGACCGTGTGGACGGTGAGATCAGAAAATTGTTTGTAGAGAGAATGGCGCTGGCGGATCGGGTAGCACAGATCAAGGCGGAAAACGGGGATGTGATCTTCAAGCCGGACAGGGAAGCGGCGATGATCGAAAAACAGTGCGCAGGTATGGACGGAGCCCTGGTAATGGAATACCGGGCTTTTCTCAAACGGATGATTGCGGTCAGCCGCAAATATCAGTATAGGCGTATGTTGGAACTCAGAGGTGGGTTCCCCTATGAATATGACAGGGAAGAACCCGCATGCCGGAATGTGGTTTCTTTAAACAGGGAAAGATCCATATGCGGTTTTGCGTCAGCGGATGAGGAGATCGCCCTGTTGGGGCTTCCGGCAGAAACTCTCCGGGAGAGGGTCGATAGCTACAGGGAGATGGGCCGCCGGATCCTGGAAGGGAAAGCCGATGCGGGGATCGGTATACTGGAAGAGATCGGCTGCGGCGTGTCTGACGGGATGAATGCGCTGCTGGTCCGGTGTGGCTTGTATATTTATAAGTGTGAGGTCAGGCAGACAGGGGATGTTCGGCAAAAAGTGGTACTCTTCGGTAAAGGTCTGGTGGTGCGTCCGGAGCACAACCGGGTGAAGCTGGCTTTTGTCTGTCCTAATACCAGCGGTTCCCTGGCCAATGTACTGTCGATGATCGCGGATCATGGTATCAACCTGACCGAGATCCATTCGGTTCCCTTCCGCGAGGAGGAAGGGTGGAATTACCGTTTCTTTGTGGAGATGGGGGCGAATCTGGAGGAGAAAAATGCTCAGGCATTGATCTGTCAACTTTACCGGGAAACAGGGGATCTGCAGCTTTTGGGGAGCTATTACTGCAAGGGAGATTTTGAATGACCCGGGCTAAAAGGCAGCGTTAAAGACAGGAAAAGATGGTGGCGGATGCCTCGGCGAAAGGGAGATATATGGAAACATTACAGGAATATATACGGGCCTGCATAGAAAAGGAGCCCTATCGATGTGTGCTCAGTGCGCCGTCAGGAAAAGGAAACTACATGAAAACGGTCATACAGCGAATTGGCCGGACGTATCAGTGTGAGAACTATACCGACACCCAGGTATTTCACGAGAATCTGGAGGCAGAACATCTGGCGGAACGTCTCTGCGGGCTTCTGGGGACGGCTTATACCCAGCTCCATGCCTGGGACGGTGACTGGGAGTATGCTCTGCGGATTACGAAAAAAGGGAAGATCCAGTACAGTAGAAAGAAAAGTGTCCAGGCGCCGCCGGTGAAGATGGCCCATAACCGGAAAAAACGATATCTGATAGAGGAGAACACGGTTGTGCCTCCTCTGGTGGATATGGGGATTTTTACCGCTGAGGGGCGTGTTGTCCGCAGTATGTACGACAAATTCCGTCAGATCAACCGTTTTCTGGAGCTTTTGAACGATGAGCTTGGTAAGCTGGATCTGACGCGGAGACTGCGCATTTTAGATTTTGGCTGTGGGAAATCCTATCTGACTTTTATTGTGTATTACTATCTGGTCTGTGTGCGGGGGCTGGACGCAACGGTCACCGGCCTGGATTTGAAAGAGGATGTGATCCGCCGCTGTAATGCGGCGGCGGAAAAGTATCGTTATGGGAATCTGCATTTTGAGAAGGGAGATATCAAGGGCTACAGTCCGGAGGGAGAGGTGGACATTGTCATTACCCTTCATGCCTGTGACACAGCCACAGACTATGCCCTGTATAATGCAGTGAAATGGAACGCGAAGCTGATCTTGTCAGTACCTTGCTGCCAGCACGAGCTGAACGGGCAGATCCGCTCAGAAACCTTTGGAGCCCTGATGCGCTACGGGATTGTCAAGGAGCGTATGGCGGCCTTGATGACGGATGCCATTCGCGCCAACCTGCTGATTACCCAGGGCTATGATACCCAATTATTGGAGTTTGTAGATCTCTCCCATACGCCGAAAAACCTGCTGATCCGGGCCGTCCGCACCGGGACCGGTGTTGCGGCAAGGGAGAAAGCCATGGCGGAGGTGGAGAGCCTGCGGACGGAATTCGGGGCGGAACCTACGCTGTACGGGTTGCTGGCGGCTTCTGAGAAAGAAGAAAAATCTCACATTTCCTGATCTTCCATAAGATAATAGGAGTACAGCAGACCGAAGCGGAGTTTGGGAGCACTCAAATTCATACCGGTCAGCGCCTGGATGCGTTCCAGCCGGTATAGCAGGGTACTTCGGTGGATGATCAGCTCATCGGAGGTGTGGGAGATATTCATATTCTGTTCAAGGTAGATCCGCAGAGTGCGGAAGAAATCGGTGTGGTGTTCCTCGTCATATTTTCGGAGCAAAAAAAGTTCCTTGCGGCACAGCAGGCGGGCCGGTAGCTCCCGGATAGACTGGCGGAAGATGTAGGGCAAGACATAATCGTCAAAACAGTACTGCCAGAAAGAGGGATCTTTCTGGCTTCCCAGATCATAGACCTCCAGGGCCTGCTTGTAGTAGTCATTCAGATGGGAGAAATCCCTGCCCTCAGAGCTGATGCCGGCCCGGAATAGTCCCTCGCGCAGAAAAACGGCCAGTTGATTCGTAAATTCGTGGATGGACAGGTGTCCCTGGGAGGTATTGACCACCAGGACAATTTTGTCATGGTAGGAAAAGATACAGGAGTAGGGGAACATGTCATACAGTTTTCTGCAGGTGTAGGCGATGGCGTTCGTCCGCACATCCCTGTATTCTGTCTGAAGCACGGCGCAGAAATACTCATCCTCCGTATCCCAGCCATACTGCATCAGCGCACCGGCCAGGGGTGTTTTCTCAAGGTTTCCGCTGGCAATCAATTTTAAAAAGGCGTTTTCCAGCTCCCGGGTATTGGGGGAGACATGGGCGTGTCCCATTTCCAGGGACATGAGCAACATGTTGGACAGATGGGACAGAAGGGCGAAATCACTTTTCCTGAATTTCCGTTTCAGTTCATTGACGCAGAGCCTGCCATACCAGGCGCCCTCAGTGCGCAGATTGCGGTAGAGGATACGATAGCCAAAGATTGTGTCGGAGAAAATATCCGGTCCGTCTATGGACATGGTGGCCTGGTATTCTTCGTCCAGCTTATAGTCGTTCATGATTTCCAGGGACATAATGTACTGCTGATTCCGCTGGTCGTATTCCCATCCGTTCTGATCTTCGTGCATATTGACGCTGCCCAGCAGAGCAAAATTCCTGTCATGGACATAGATGGGATTTTCCAGAATCGCTGTACTGAGCTCCAGCATATGCTGAATACTTTTTTTCGCTACGAGGGCCCGGTGCAGGCTTTCATCCCATTCTTCGTAACGGC
This sequence comes from Lachnospiraceae bacterium, assembly GCA_003542935.1. Lineage (GTDB taxonomy): Bacteria > Bacillota > Clostridia > Lachnospirales > Lachnospiraceae > UBA11957. Next base: position 11,753 of record DPJQ01000280.1, read on the forward strand.
TGAAGAGCAGTTCTATTTCCTGGTAGATAGCGGAGCGGTCGCTGTCCCCGGGAAAGATCAGAAGAGTATTGTGGACAGCCAGTTCTTCGGGAAGCCGGCCAAAAGAGATAATGGCTTTTTCCTTGAGTCCCCTGGGAAAAACGTCGGGCTCGCCGAACAGGATCTTGCCAGGTATATCGGCGAACCGGCCTGTGACGAAATACAGGCCGCTATAGGCCATAGTATCCCGCCCGGAATGTCCAAGGAGCTTGGGCTTCCAGCGTGTCATATTCTCGTATAATACGGATATGCTGATTTTCATGACGGTGTATTCTCCACTCCATTCACATGGTCAATGACGGCGGCGGCCTCCAGGGCCCTGTCTATGATATATCGTCCTTCAGGCTCCAGATCCTCCGGCAGACTTTCCTTTTCAAATGGCTGATTCATCAGGAAGGCGCAGGAAAGGCGCATTACATGATTTTCATAGTCTGTTTTCTCTTCCGCCATCAGTTCTCCGTTCTCATGCATATCATCAAGGTTCATATTGGCTTTCAGGCTCAGCTGGTTCAGCATGTCCAGCATGATGAGAAAATGTTCATCATCCCAACAGGACAGATACATACACTTACACAGTCCTTTAGTGAAAAAGGAGGCGCCGGCATAACAGTCGGTCAGTTCTTTAAAGCGTGAACGGTGAGCGTCGTCCTCAAACAGCTTCTGTGCGTCCAGCGCCTGAAATACAGCGTCTTTCCAGATCATATTGGTTCCTCCACAACAAATATTGTGTTCCTGGTTTATCGGTTGCTTTTTGCTATCATATCATATTGTCTTTCGGGAGAAAACAAAAAAATGGGGAAATAATTACTATCAAGGCAGGATTTCTGCTATAATGCTGAGAGTGTGTTATGAAAACAGATGGTGGGGACGGAACTGCCCCGGAGGAGGATTATTATGAAACATCAGGTGACAGCATCGGATATCAGAAAAATGGAGGAGGAGATTGAGCATCGGAAGCTGGTGGTGCGCAAAGAGGCCCTGGAGGCAGTAAAAGAAGCCCGGGCCCAGGGGGATCTGAGTGAGAATTTTGAGTATTATGCCGCCAAACAGTATAAAAATAAAAACGAGAGCCGTATTCGTTATCTGGAGCGTTACATCCGAAATGCGGAAGTGATCTCCGACCAGTCCGCTACGGACGAGGTGGGCTTAAATAAGACGGTGGAGCTGTATTTCGAGGACGAGGATGAGACGGAGGAGTATACGTTGGTGACAACGGTGCTGGGGAATTCCCTGGACAACCGGATCAGCATCGAGTCGCCCCTGGGGCGGGCGATTCGCGGCCATGCCTGCGGCGACCGGGTCTACGTGGAGATCAAACCGGGAGCCGGATATTATGTGGAGATCCGGAGTATCCGGGAATGTGATAAAGAGATGGAGTTGAGGAAATTTTGATTATGGAAGGAAAATATAGAACGGTGATTTTTGACCTGGACGGCACACTTTTAGATACGCTGGACGATCTGACGGCAAGCGTAAACGCGGCGCTTGCCGGGCATGGACTGCCTCTGCGCAGCAAAGACGAGGTGCGCCGTTTTGTGGGGAACGGGGTGCTGCGTCTGATGGAGCGGGCCGTGCCGGGAGGACATGATCATCCGGATTTTGAGCAGATCTATCAGGATTTCCGGGAGGATTACGGGCAGCATTGCAATGAGAAGACGAAACCCTATCCGGGGATATTAAAGCTGTTAGGGCGGCTGAAAGAAAAGGGTTACGGATTGGCTATTGTGTCAAATAAAGCGGATTTTGCAGTGAATACGCTGCGGGAGATCTATTTTGACGGACTGATCGATGTGGCCATCGGAGAGCGGGAGACGATACGGAAGAAACCGGCTCCGGATACGGTGCTGGCCGCTCTGGAACGGTTGGGAGCGGATGCGGGGACGGCGGTTTATGTGGGGGATTCGGAAGTGGATCTTGAGACCGCCGCCAATGTCCCTATGGATGAGATTGCCGTGACCTGGGGGTTTAGGGATGTGGCGCTTTTGAAAGAGAGGGGGGCGGACAGGCTGGCCTCCGACGTGGAGGAGCTGGAGCGTATGCTGTAAAAAACAGATCGAGACGGCTGTTTGTTTGGGACAGCCGTCTGCATATGTATATTTATTGTATCTGGGGTTCCACATATTTGTAAAAGTCTGTAGAATAGATCAGATCGGATATGGCGTACCAGTTATAGGCTTTTTTCTTCATGGACGCCAGGTACTCGTCATCTACGGCGCTGCCGTCAAAACTGGCAGCTGTCTTTGTTTTGGCGTTATATATGCAGCGCCCCGTGATAAAACTGAGCCCCGGAAACATGATAAATTGTTCCGCGTCGGACATAATGTCCTGTCCTACCATCATCCGGGAGTCATAATCCCATCCCATCATATTGGAGACTGTGGGCAGAATGTCTACGGAAGAGCAGTATTTATCCACGATGACCGGCTGCTGCATGGAGGCGGAATAAATGATCAGTGTATTCCGGTAAGCATTTATCTCGTCCCGGGGCGTCCCGGATAATTCGTCGATGAGATCCATGTCATTATAAGGCACATGGTCCGGCGCCAGTACGATCAATGTGCGTTCCGACAGGCCGGTGGCGTCCAGTTTTTGCAGCAGATTCTGCATGGCCAGATCCAGTTCCATCTGACAGGCGATATAGGCTTTTGCCTTTTCGGAACAGGCCAGGCCGTCTACCCGGTCTTTATTTTTTGCGCACATGGCATTTCCGGAAAAATTGTATTCCACGTGGCCGCTGACAGTCATATAGTAGGTCATGAATGGCTCAGATCTGAAATATGCGGGGAAGCTCTGTTCAATCAGCCGCACGTCGGACTGGGGCCAAAGCGCTTTGCCGGTGTTTTTGCGCACTTCGGGGTCATAGCCCTGTCCCGTTCCGTGCCAGTCGTACCCCATGTTGGGAAATGCTTTGTCCCGGTTATAGTAGGCATAGTCGTTGTTGTGCCAGCCGGTAGTGGTGTAGCCCAGGCGCAGAGACTGGCGGCCTGCCGTGAACAGCATATTCAGGCCAAGGTCACCGGATTTTTCCATGGACACGTAGGAACCGTTGTTCGGTACGGTTCCGGTCAGATTGGCCCACTCACCGCCGGAAGTGCTGCCATACCAGAGAGGCGTAAAATAATTGTTGAAAACAAAGCCCTCCGTGGCCATTTTGTAGAGTGTGGGTGTCCATTCCGGGGTAATGACATATTTATCCAGGCCTTCGGCACTGATCCAGATCAAATTATAACCTTGAAACATGCCGGTATATAGATTTTTATTTGTTCCCGATTTGTTTTGTATGTATTCGCACAGGGTAGCAACATCTCTGTCATTTCCCGCATCCGAGAGAATCTTGCCGAAATCAATGTCCAGAATGTTCGGGGAAGTATCGCAGGCGGGTTTTGCTGTATTGGAAACGGTACCCTCCGTGCGCCGCAGAGACGCGCTAACGCGGGGATATGCGGCCGGGGTTTCCTCTGCAACAACTGCAGCCCCTGTTTTACCTGTCAGCAGATTTTTTCCGGATAGCCAGGTGGTGGCCATGATCCCCAGTGTGTCCACGGAATTATCCACGGACGGGCTGTTAAAATAGAGGTCAAATGGAGAATAAATGCCGCGGCCGCCAATAAAAAGGCATAGCAGCATCACCAGATGGACGGCTACAGCCTGGCACAGAGCGGTCAGGCTGGCACCAGGCTCTGTTTCTTCGGTGGTGATAAAATGATCGAAAAATTTTATGGCAAATAGTAACGGTATGGCTAGTAAAAAGAGAAGCGGAATCAGGGATTTGCTCATGGCAGAGAGCACAACGGACATAAAGTCAAGGGCCTGACTGGCTACTGTCAGTACGCCGAACAGGGCAAAATATGTCTGGAATACATTTTTGTAGATGACCTCTGCGCAAAACAATGCACAGATCAGCACGGTTGCAGCGATCAGGATTCTACGGTTGATATGCCGGGAAAATGATCGACAGACGATTCCCAGCAGTATTCCGACAGAAACGGAAAACAGAATCGGATAGATCAATGTGAGGGACAGATTGTGGAACATTATAATATGAAAGAAAATTTCCAGCCAGATCAGCAGTCCGGAAAAATATATGGCAGTGGCGCAGTGCTCCGGGAGCCCGGGGGTACCTGAACCAATCGTATCGGAGAATATTTTTCTGATTCGGCTGCTCCATTTGCTGCATGGCTGCAATCGTTTTTGGCACTTGTTTACTATGCGGTTAAGAAATTCCATGTCTTTCCTCACTCCAATGATTTCATTGCTGTTACTCTGTTCTTCTGTTTTGCGCATATAATTTGTTCACCTGAAATCCCGGAAAAATCTTGTTTATTCGGGTTGATTTATATGTTTTTTTGCAAAAAAAAGCTAAATTATAGTGAACTGTGATTTACAAATAAAAAAAATAGTGGTAAGATGAATAGAAATTTGTGCTCTATAAAATCATAGATAGTAAGAAAAAAACAGAAAGGGATATACTGTGGGTAAAATTATATCGAAAATACTGGGGCTGATACTGGTTGCTCTGCAGCTGCTTGTATCGGTGATATTTTGTGGAATTCTCTATGTATCCAATTTTCTGGAATTGGATAACATCCTGATTGTTATTTTAGTGCTGCTGATATTGGTTCTGATCAATCTGATACTTCAAAGATGGCTGATCAGCGGTATTGTAGGTAAATTTTTGGCGCTTTTCATTATTTTGGGGTTGGGGTACGGCAGCAATATGCTGCTGCATACTAATACAATGCTGTCGGATATTACCAGCGGCACGAAAGAAGTAGATGAGATTAATTATTATGTTTTGGCGAATGATCCTGCCCAGTCCATAGCAGATGCGGCGGACTACACTTTTGGTGTGCTTGGTTCTATGGACCGTGAAAACACAGATTACGCGGTCACCGAGGCCGAGGGCAAAACAGGCAGCCCGCTGACGCTTCAGGAGTATGATGATATTCAGGCGTTGGCCGCTGCACTGTATGCCAAAGATATAGGCGCTGCGATTATCAATCAGGCATACGTGGATGTCCTGGAGGATATGGAGGATTACAGTGATTTCAGCACAGAAACCCGTGTACTTGAAACTGTCAGCAAGGAATCAGAGGTTGTTTCTGCAGAGGAATTCCTGCCTGCGGATGAAATATGTACGACACCATTCAGTGTTTATATCAGCGGTTGTGACCAGGCCGGCAGTATATCGACGAAGGGCCGCAGTGATGTGAATATCATAGCTACAATCAATCCCATTACCAAGCAGGTGATTTTGATATCTACACCCAGAGACTATTATATTCCCCTGTCAATTTCGGGTGGGCAGAAGGATAAACTGACCCATGCGGGCATCTACGGAGTAGATGTATCCATGGATACGTTGGGTAAGCTTTATGATACGGATCTGTCTCTGTATTTCAAGGTGAACTTCACCGGCTTTAAAGATATTGTCAATGCGTTGGGTGGCATTGAGGTGGATTCGGATGTGGCCTTTACCGCCGGGTGGCAGGCATGTTCTCAGAGTGAAAAGAGCTCCTACACATTCAGAGAGGGCAGTAATGATCTGGACGGCGGGGCGGCCCTGGCCTTTGCCCGCGAGCGTCATGCTTTTGCCAGCGGTGACCGCCAGCGCGGTGTCAATCAGATGAAGGTTATCGAAGGTGTGCTTAAGAAAGTACAGTCCGTATCATTGCTGGCTAATTATGCGGATGTCATGAAGAGCATTTCCGGCAGTTTTGAGACCAATCTGACCTCCAAGCAGATCCAGGCTCTGGTAAAAATGCAGATGGACGATATGGCTTCCTGGAATGTTCTTACCTACAGCGTGTCGGGGACGGACGCCAAAGAATCCACTTATTCCAGTCCGGGCCATAAAGCGTATGTCATGATCCCCGATGATTCTACCGTAGAGAAAGCTATTGAACTGGTGGACATGGTATGCAACGGTGAGAAACTGACCAGGGCGGATCTGGAAAAATCTGCCAAGAGTTCGGGGAAAGATTCCGATAAAAATCCGGAGGACGAAGATTCCGGTGAAGAAGAATAAATATGGGAGATCCCACCCATGAAAAACATATGCCGCAGCCGGCGGTTTCATGCGTAAGGCATGAACCGCCGGC
>DPJQ01000076.1 GCA_003542935.1 Lachnospiraceae bacterium
ATACGGCCAAAACCATTAATTGCTACTTTTACTGCCATGATCTTGTTCCTCCTAAAAGTGAATGAATAATTGAGGGCTCATAAAATACAAGCCATCACTTGGTTAATATAATACCCAATATGCCTCAAAAATTCAAGTGTATTTTTAACAGTTATTGCCAGACCGGCAGTATATTATCCATAAAATACTGTATTTCGCCATATTTGCCAATCAATTTCAGGCATCTGTCATTTCCCGAAGCTGAAAGATATGCTCTTTCAGACGCTCAACGACGTAATCCAGTTCTTCCCGGGTCGTCTCCGGCCCCAATGTCATCCGTACCGCACCCCTCTGATATTCCTCCGGTACACCGATAGCCTCCAGCACGTGAGAGCCTTTCCCTGACGAGGCACTGCAGGCCGCTCCGGAAGACACGCAGATACCGTCCTGGTCCAGAAGCAGCAATAGGGCCGCACCCTCCAGTCCGGAAAAACTGAAATTCACATTATTAGGCAGCCGCATCCGTCTGTGGCCGTTTAAACGGGCACCGGGTATGGACGACTCCACCTTCTGGATCAGATAATCCCGCTGCCTGCGGATGCTTTCCTGATCCCCGGACATATGGGCCATGCACACCCGGGCGGCAGCTCCCATACCGGCAATCCCGGCTACATTCTCCGTACCCGCACGGAAACCCTTTTCCTGAGCTCCACCATGCAGGAGAGAAGGCAGTTCGTGGCCTTTCCGCATATAGAGAAACCCGCACCCCTTCGGCCCGTGAAATTTATGGGCCGATGCGGAGAGCCATGTAATACCCGATGCTTTGACATCTATGGGCACATGACCTACCGCCTGCACCGCATCTGTATGAAAAGGAATACCATACTCCGCCGCCAAAAGCCCGATTTCCCGAATCGGCTGCATAGTGCCGATCTCGTTGTTGGCATACATCACAGAAATAAGCACGGTATCCTCCCGGATCTCCCGCTCGATATCCCGCACATCCACACGGCCCTCCCCGTCCGGCATCACATAACTCACTTCCACCCCCTCTCTCTCAAGCTGGGCACAAGTATTCAACACGGCATGATGCTCGATCCCTGTCGTGATCATATGCCGTTTTCCGTCCTTCCTGCCGGACAGGCATCCCCGCAATACCCAATTATCCGATTCCGTCCCGCCGGATGTAAAATACACTTCTTCTTCATCCGCCCCTATCAGTGCGGCCACCTGCTTTCTGGCCCCGGCGATACACCTGCCCGCCTCCTGTCCCAACTGATAACGCGCCGACGGATTTCCATACCGCCCCGCCAGCCAGGGCAGCATCTGCTGTATCACCTCCGGCGCGGGCTGGGTCGTCGCCGCATGATCCAGATATATCTGTCTTTCCATAATCCCTCCGGTCATCTGTCGCTGTTTCCCATGTGTCGCCACATCAGCCACAAACTGTCTCTCTATCAGCATATGCCCGCCTTTCCCTGGCAGTGCATATCCCAACGCAGAAATAACCGGATTTTTATCGAAAAATACTTTTACTCCCTCATACTCCCCATCTGAGCACGATTTCTGGGATGGGCATTCTCATAGGCGCTTCGGATACGGTCAATATTCATATGTACATACATTTGAGTTGTGGAAATGTCTGCATGCCCCATCATCTCCTGCACCGCCCTCACATCCGCACCGTTCTGAATCAGATGGGCGGCAAAGGAATGGCGCAGCGTGTGGGGTGTAATATCCATCCGGATACCGGCAGCCTGGGCATAACCTTTAAGTACTTTCCAGAAACCCTGGCGGCTCATCGGCTTTCCCGCGCAATTCGTAAACAGATACGGGCACTTGTTTTCGCCTACCAGCCGCATACGCTCCTTGCCCAGATACCGCTGCATTACCTTTCTGGCCTCGTCACCAAAAGGAATCACTCTTTCCTTATCTTTATCCCGGCAGGCAATATACCCCAGCTGCAGATTAACGTCCCCGATGAGCAGATGCGTCAGTTCACTGACCCGAATGCCCGTCGCATACAGAAGCTCCATCATCGCCCGATCCCGGACGCCTTTGGCAGTATCCATATTGGGCTGGCTCATCAGTTTTTCTATCTCCTCCACACTCAGGATCTCCGGTTCCTTTTTCTCCACCTTGGGCGGCCTGAGCTCTTCGGAAGGATCCTGTTCTATCTTTTTCATCCGGACCAGGTACTGAAAAAAAGCGTGTAATGAAGCCACGCTTCTGGAAATCGTGGCTGTAGCGAACTTTTGCTTTTCCATAAAGAGCAGATAGGAACGGATGTTGGTCTGCGTAATCTGATCTACACGGGTGATATCCTGTCGTTCAAAATAATCTGCTGCTTTTTTCAAATCCCTTCTGTAGGATACCTCTGTATTCGCGGAAGACTTTCGATTGTCGTGCAAGTAACTTATAAAATCCTGAATTTCTTCTGTCATGATCCTGACCTCATTCGTCCCCCTTGCCGGGACTCCCCTCCCGGCTGATGTAACCTATTTAAACATAAGTTTTCAGGAAAAGCAAACGTCATTTTCTACGGTTTTTCCGCCAAAAAATTCCTTTTTGCGCCATTCCACAAGATATCGTTTCTCTTATCCTCTACTATGTCCATATCTTGTATTTCGTGAAACAGGAAAAAATTTTTACGCAATTTTTGTTAAAACTGCACAAATCAACCAAACCTCAACCCAGGTGAGGATCACTGTCGCTCCAAAATACAGGAAATACCGTGCCGCATGGCCGGCCACACGCTGCAGATTTTTCCCTGAACGAAACAGCAGGGTATCCTCCCGCCGCCATATCCTCTCCATGCAAAGCAAAAATACCGGCCCCACAGCCAGAAACTGAGGAGCCAGAATAAGTAAGCTCCTGATACACATACTCCAGCCTTCCTGCAAAAGAATTCCCGTCATGAGATATCCAAACAGGAAACCGGAAACCAGCAGGATCGCCGTTACCAGTAAATAGCCCCAGGCAAAAAGACCGGTAAAAAAAAGAAGCCCTTCCAAACGCCCGTAGCGGAATAAAAGATACAGATACAGCTGCTTTTTATCTATGTTAAGTCCCTGTTCCAAATATAACGACATCTGCAGGGAGGCCAGGGCCAGATGATCGGGGCTGTACCGCCAATACAGGTTCACTGTCAGACAGCCCAGCAGAAAACCTGCCAGAAACCAGACACCTATAAAAAGCCAGGACGCAGTTCTCTCTTCCCATTCCGTACGTTTCATATACAATCCCTCCTATAAAAGACTTACGCCCTGTGGCAGGGATTTATGAATGTCATCGGAATCCATTTTGTATAAAGTATATAAAAAACCTGTTGTCATACCTTATGTTTTTCTATGAGGCAGGTTTTATGCAAAATAAAAAAAGATGCTGTCTCCAGCATCTTTTTTTATTTTGCATA
>DPJQ01000020.1:0-8232 GCA_003542935.1 Lachnospiraceae bacterium
GCCCACCGGGGCCCTGGACAGCAAAAATGCCCGCAGCCTGATGGAGAAACTGGCGGGGCTGAACGAGACCCGGGACGCCACCATTCTGATGGTAACCCACGATGCCAATGCGGCCAGCTTCTGCTCCCGGATCCTTTTCATCCAGGACGGCATCATTTTCCATGAGCTCCGCAAAAACACCGAGGACGAGACACAGCAGGATTTTTACAGACGGATCGTGGCCGTGGTCGCGCAGCTGGGAGGAGGAAGCGCAAATGTTTATTGATATCATCCGCAGAAACAGTAAAAAGAACCGGCGGGAGCACAGTATCTATTTCCTGTCCCTTATCATCGCCATCATTGCTTTCTATGTAATACTATCCCTGGAAAAACAGGATGTCATGATCTTCCTGCGCCAGATGGAGAGCGACGCGGTAAACCGTCTGCTGGGGCTGATCTCCGGCGTGTACGGCTTCTCCCTCTTTATCCTGTTTTTCCTGATCTATTTTGCCGAAAAATATCAGCTGGAGAGACGGAGCCGGGAGTTTGGGATGCTCCTGATGCTGGGCATGAAACGCAGCCGCCTGTTTTTATGGCTGATGGCGGAGGATTTTTACAGCAGCGCCCTGGCCCTCGCCATCGGCCTGCCCACGGCCGTCCTTCTGTCCGAAGTGATCAGCCTGGTTACGTCAAGGCTGATCGGCCTGGGGATCATCGGGCACCGCTTCACGCTGGCCGGCCAGGCCGTTGCCCTGACCGTCCTTGGTTTTCTCGGCATCAAGCTGGCTGCCAACATCCTGCTGAGCGCACGGCTGATCCGGAAGGAACCCTGGCTTCTGCTGAATGACGCTCCGGAGGAGAAACTGCGTCCCGTCAGCCGGAAACGTTCCCTGTCCACCCTGCTTTTGGGTATTTTGCTTCTGACGGCTGCCTACACTCTGGCTATCCTGAAGCTTACCTGGATACATCCGGCCTTTTTCACGGTTACCCTGGCACTGGGCCTTGCGGGCACATGGCTGACCATCCGGGGATTCTGCGCCCTGTTCAGCCGTTTCACCAGAAACAGGCATTCCGGCGACCGGCTCCATATCTTCACCTTCCGGCAGCTGGAGGAAAATGTCTTTCTGCGCTCCGGCTCCCTGACCATATCCTCCGTGCTGGTGCTGACCGCCGTCGCCTGCATGAGCTACGGCATCTCCGTGGCCTCCGCCAACCTGGAAAACGGCCGCAGGCACAGCATGGATTTCACCCTGGAGGCCTGGGACGGGCCCTCCGGCCAGGCCATTGAAGCATTCTCCAGACAGCCCCGCTCCGCGGAACTGATCGAACGGTGGTGCCGCGTGCCGGTAGCCTACCTGCCCACCGGCGAACTGTCGGGCGACGAAGGGGAAGCAAAAACCTGCGCTTACGACGCGTCGCCCCTGCGGGAAGCCGCCTCCAGCCTGAGCCCCAAACAGCAGCGGCGGCTGGACAACAGCGGCATCTACCGGGACACGCCCCACATCATCGCGCTCTCGGGTATCAATGAACTTCTGGAAAACCAGGGCAAAACTCCGCTGACCCTGTATGACAACGAATTATGTATTTATATAGACCCGGAGTATTACACCCCGGAGATCAAAGACATATATGACCGGCTCCTGGCCCATACTCCCCGGCTGGAGATCGACGGTAAAGAATACCTCCTCAAGGGGGTCTGCTCTGAAGATATCGTCGTGGACAGAAGCATCACCATTATGTTCGGCCTTATCCTGCCGGACGAAACATTTTTTCAATATGCGGCGGACAATTGTTACACCTACTGGAACGCCTGCCTGTCAAAGGACCTGATCCGGCAGCGGGGGCTAATGCAGGCCATCATGGAGGCGGACGAATGGTTTGCCGCCAGCGGCCTGGAATATGAAAATTATCTGCAGAACATGGGACGGCAGCTTTTCTATATCGTGGCGGCCAGTTACCTGATGATTTACCTGGCTCTGATCTTCCTGATCATCGCCAACACCGTGGTCAGCCTCCAGTATCTGATGCAGGAGAAAAAGACCCGGAGGCGTTACCGCACACTGGTCTGCCTGGGCAGCCGCAGTGAGGATATCTGCGCCTCCTCCCGCCGGCAGATCCGATGGTATTTCGGCCTGCCACTGGGCACGGCCGCGGTAAGCGGATTCTTCTGTGTGCGTTCCCTGTTCTCCGGACTGCTGCCTTCCAGCCTGCAAAGCCAGGGTAAATCGCTGTTTTTTATCGCGGGAGCTGTCCTTATCGCTCTCTGCGTGATAGAATGTGGATATGTGAGAATGGTTATGCGTCTGAGCCGTGAAAACATTCTCCAGATGATGGAACTGCGGCGCAGCGAATAGCGGATAAAACAAGACGGAGATATCCTATGAAAAAAATTGTAATCGTGGAAGACGACCTGTTTATGCGGGAAGAGCTGGCGGATATTTTTGCGAAAGCCGGATACGGGGTGCGCTGCGTCACCTGTTTCCGGGATACGGCGGCAGAGGTTCTGAAAGAGGACGCCCATCTGATCCTGCTGGATCTGACCCTGCCGGGAATGAACGGATTTGAGATCTGCCGCCAGATCCGCCGAACCCGTCCTGTTCCGATCCTTGTGCTGACCTCCCGGGACCAGCTGAGGGACGAACTCCATGCCCTGGAACTCGGGGCCGATGATTATCTGACCAAACCCTGCAACTCCTCCCGGCTGCTGGCCCGGGCCGAAAACCTGCTGAAACGGTTTGCCGGACGGGAGCGTACCCTGGACGGCGGCGGTTTTCTTCTGGATTACCAGACCTACACACTGTACGCTGACGGCCAGTCCCTCCTTCTCTCCGAGAGGGAGGGACGGATACTGGAGACCCTGCTACGGCATCGGGATGATGTAGTGTCCAAGGAAACGCTTTTCGAAGCGCTGTGGGGTACCACCGAGTACATCGACGAAAACGCCCTGCAGGTAAACATGACGAGGCTGCGCAAAAGTCTGAAAAAAGTCCGGCTGGACAGCCGGGTGGAGACAGTCCGGGAGATGGGCTACCGCCTTTGCGGAAACACGGCGGCCGCGCAGGAGGGAAGGGAGCATGCGTAGGGTTCGGGCGCTTTGCCGGGAGCACATCGCCTTTCTATTGCTTTTACTGGCAGCGGACGCCCTCTTCGGCTTTTTCCTGTGGCTGGCCGACGCGAAGGCTTTCCAGGTACTGGTCGGGATCTTTGCGGCGACAGCCCTGGCCCTGTTTGGGATTTCCATGGCCTATATCTTTCACCGGGAAGAAAAGAAACGGCAGGCCGCCGAATACTTTCTGACCGGCCCCGATGACCCCCGGGCCCTCCAGGGACTGGAACTTTTGTCCCTGCGGGAGCGGGAACAGCTTGTGCAGATCAGCGCACAGCTGAGGGAAATGGAAAACTTGCTGCTGGACGGGCGACGGCAGCAGGAAGATTACGAGGAATACATCGAGACCTGGGTGCACGAGATCAAAATCCCCCTGTCCCTGATGGCTCTTCTGCTGGACAACCGCCGGGAAGAAATGTCCCCCCTGCTCTATCGGCGGATGCTCTATATCTCCAACGAGATGAACGAGTACGTGACCCAGATCCTGTACTATGCCCGTCTGAAGGCCAGCCACAGGGACTACCGCTTTAGGCCGGTCTCACTGCGGGAATGCTGCGAGGAGGTACTGGAACAATACAGAACCTATCTGGAAGAAGAACAGATACAGACCTCGCTGCATACAGGGGATATCTGCGTCCTCACAGACCGAAAGGGTCTGCTTTTTATACTGGCCCAGGCCGTCAGCAACGCCTGTAAATACAAAGATGACAGCAAAGAAAAGAGAATCCTCTCCCTGTCCGGCGAAATGCCGGCAGGGGAAAACGCCGTCTGCCTGTCCGTCCGGGACAACGGGATCGGCGTCAAACAGGCCGATCTCCCTTTCCTGTTTGACCGGGGCTTCACCGGAGACACCGACGAACGGAAGCGGAAGGCCACGGGGATGGGCCTGTATCTGGCCGGGCAAATGGCGAAAAACCTGCATATAGAACTGTCGGCAGACTCCTTCTATGGGGAAGGCTTTACGCTGACCCTGAAATTCCCGGTTGTGGATATACCATGACCGGCTATCCGCCCACGGCGGAAAACGGCCCGATCAGAAGGCCGCGTCACTCCGCCTCCCGGATTTCCCCCCTGACTCCGTTCTGGTCAACTTCCAGTACCAGATAGGTAAAAGCCCGTCCCATCTGCCGGGGAAATGTCAGACTTCCGGGATTGCACAGCCAGATACCCTCCTGCTGTTCAAAAACCGGACGGTGAGTATGGCCGAAACATACAATATCCGCCTGATTTTCTCTCGCTATGCGGAGCAGGGATTCCATGCCAAAATTCACGCCCTGACGGTGGCCATGGGTCACAAAAAAGCGATGACCGGCCAGGTTAAACGCCACCGAGGGCGGCAGCTTCGGATCGTAATCGCAGTTGCCGCCCACGATACAGCAGGGACCGGGTACCAGACGGCGCAGATAACCGTCCCGCCCCTCCACGTCGCCGCAATGGATCACCTGATCCACCGGAAGCTCCTGTTTCAATACACGCTCCATCCTCCTGTCACGGCCGTGGGTATCACTGATCACCAAAATCTTCATTTCTCTGTCCTGTCCTTTATTATGGTTTTCATCATTTCCAGGGCTTTCCCCCTGTGACTGATCCTGTTTTTCTGTTCTTCGGAGAGCTCCGCCGTGGTGCAGCCATACTCCGGAGCTATAAAGATCGGATCATAGCCAAATCCGTTGCTCCCTCTCTCCTCGTAACCGATCCGCCCCTCGATGGCGCCCCGCACCACCTCGCAGCTCCCGTCCGGGAATACGGCGGCAATGGCACAGACAAAACGGGCCGTGCGCTTCTCGTCGGGTACTCCCTCCAGACGGTCGATCAGGTTTTTATTTTTCACCTGATAGGACGTATCCTCCCCCATATACCGGGCGGAATAGATCCCTGGCTCACCGCCCAGGGCGTCGATCTCAAGGCCGGAGTCATCGGCCAACACAATGTCCCGGCACAGCCCGGCAATGGCTCTGGCTTTGATCTCGGCATTTTCTTCAAAAGAGGCGCCGTCCTCCACGATGTCGGACGTAAGCCCCGCCTCTTTCATGGAGAGAATCTCCATGCCCAGATCCGCCAAAATCGCCCGTATCTCTCTCATCTTGTCCTTGTTTCCTGTAGCAAATATGATCCGCATCGTTCCCTCCTCATACCTCATTGCCGGACAGGCCGGCCCGTCCCTTTTTGGGCGGCTTCGGCCCAAGGAACTGGTAGTAGTATGTCTTTAGCATTCCATTATAAATCTTCCGGTTTCTGTCTGCTTTTCTTCCTATATATTGTTCCGCGTCCGTGAAACCGGTGATCAGGTACATAGACCAGCCATCCAGCCTGGCAAAGCCCTCCCCGATCTCCCGGTACAGGCCGGGCAGTTCCTCCTTGTCCGACAACCGCTCGCCGTAGGGTGGATTGCAGATAATGAACCCGTATTTTTTCGGATGGCTAAGATCCCGGATCGCCCGCTGCTGAAAATGGATCAGATGATCCACCCCCGCCGTTTTCGCGTTCTCCCGGGCCAGGCGTACCACCTCGCCGTCGATATCATAGCCCTGGATGTCCGTCACGATATCGGTGCGCACCCGGTCCGCGGCCTCCTCCCGGGCATCCATCCAGCAGTCCGCCGGTATCAGATTTTTCCACTGTTCGGCCAGGAACCGACGCTTCATCCCGGGGGCCATATCCGCAGCCATCATAGCCGCTTCGATGGGGAATGTCCCGCTGCCGCACATCGGATCCACCAGTATCCGATCTCTGTTCCAGGGTGTCAACATGAGCAGAGCGGCAGCCAGCGTCTCCGTGATCGGCGCTTTGGCCGTCCTCTGACGGTATCCCCGCTTGTGAAGGGAGATACCTGTAGTATCCAGACCCACCGTTACCACATCCTTGAACAATGTGACCCGCAACGGATAGGAGGCCCCCGTCTCTTCAAACCAGGGCAAGTCATAGGCTCCTTTAAGTCGCTCCACCATGGCCTTTTTCATGATGGACTGGATGTCCGAAGGGCTGAACAGCTTGCTCTTGATGGATGTGGCTTTCGCCACCCAAAATTTTCCGTCCGCCGGGATATACCGTTCCCAGGGCAACGCCCTGGTTCCCTCAAACAGTTCCTCAAAGGTACAGGCTTTAAATTCCCCTACCTTGATCAATATCCGCTCCGTGGTGCGCAGAAATATATTGGCATAGGCCACCGCCTCGGCATCGCCGTAAAAGGTCACTTTTCCGTCCTCCACCGAAGCAATATCGTATCCCAGATCCAGAATTTCCCGTTTTAATACCGCCTCCAGGCCAAAATGGCAGGGGGCTATCAATTTCCATCGCTGCATAGCCGCATCCTTTCTTCATCCGCCCCACAGGGCATCTGTCACCCCAGCGCAATCTGCCCGACGGCTGCACCGTCCAGGGTACGGACAGAAAATACTTCCTCCTCCAATACGCCGTAGGTAGGCGGATTCCCACCCTTGGGAATCGCCACCGAACCGGGATTCAGACAGAGATGGCCTTCCACCCTCTCCGCCTGCCAGATATGGGTATGGCCGTAAAGCAGCACATCTCCCTCGCAAAAAGGCGGAAAATGCCGTGGGGAAAAATGATGACCATGGGTGGCATAGACCAGCCCCTTCGAAAAAGGCAGAATTGCATAATCCGCCAGGATCGGAAATTCCAGCACCATCTGATCCACCTCTGTATCACAGTTCCCCCGCACACAGAGCAGCTTTTCCTTTCTGGCATTGAGCATGGCCAGCACCTCCTTGGGAGCATAGTCCCTGGGCAAATCATTGCGGGGGCCATGATAAAGAATGTCCCCCAGCAAAAGCAAACGTCCGGCCTTCTCCCGGTCAAAAGCCACCAAAAGCTCCCGGCAGGCCCAGGCCGATCCATGGATATCCGACGCAACCACTATTTTCATACAAGTACTCTCCTCATAACCTTTCTGATTTTTCTTTCGTTAAATTAAAGCTATTGGTAACTGTTCAGTGCCTTCACAGTTACAGCTATTGTACCTATATCCTGTCCCTCCCGTCAAGAACTGTACAGACTCTTTTTGCGTTCACGGTAACAGTTCAGCCTCCGGCAGAACTGTTACTGAATCCAGCCCATTAGAAGTTCGCCTTTGGCGAAGGGCTGGATTCACCCTTGGCGAAATATCAGCCCTCTTACGGACTTTGTCCTAAAGGACTAGCTTCGCGTCGCGCAAGTGCAAACTCCTGGGCTGAACTGTTACCGTTCACGGCTCCTGTATGCCTGTACACCGCCTCTCAGGGAAGAAACTCTGTATCCATTCTCTGCCAATGTAACGGCGGCAGCCATACTGGTAATACCGTGTTCACAGTACAGGATAATCGATTTATCACGATAACGGGAGAGCTGCCCGAGATTTTCATAGGGAACATGAACTGCACCGGGTATGTGCATTTCCTGGTACTCTCCGGCGGAGCGCAGATCTACCACCACCACGCCGGGCTGGCCCATCCGCCGTTTTAATTCCTCCACCGATATGGTTTCCGGCCTTTTCATGATGAAACTCCTCTTTTTTATTACTATATTCCCGGTGTCGGATTTTGTGTAACCCTCCGGAACCAATGTCAGTTACCGGATGAAAGAGAAACAGCCAGTAGGGGAGCTACTGACTGTTTCGAGGGGAGTATAAATAATTAATAAGGGGTTATTAATTGTAAAAAAGACGCCATACAAGACAGATTCTTTTTTACGTTACAATTATAATACATATTTAAATAAAATGCAATAAAAAATGATGAATATTCCCACTGTATTTTGGAATAATAGCATTGTAATTAAAATTTATGACACTGGAGGTAAGAAAATGTCTAAAAATTACAGTTCTGACACCACTGACAAAAACAGGATGAGCAATACTTCCACAAACGAGAGCAACGATTGCCACAACAAAAACAGCAAAAACGCTGCAGATAAGAATGCTCAGAGCAAAAATGCCCAGAGCAAAAACGCTCAGAACAAAAACAGCTTCTCTGATGAGGCACAGAACGAGAACTACTAAATCGTTCACTTGAAGAACTCCCGTCTGCCGTTCATATATCGAACGGCAGACGGGAATCTTTTTTTAAAAAACTATTGACAACTTTCTTTTATCAGAGTATTATATTACTGTTGTTTGAGAGAGCAGCGTGTGCGTGTAGCTCAGCTGGATA
>DPJQ01000020.1:8526-9770 GCA_003542935.1 Lachnospiraceae bacterium
GGAGTTCGAATCTTCTCACGCACGGTATTTACTTGCAGCTTGTAGCTGCAAGTTTTTTTATGTCCAAAATACGCCGCACAAAAAGCTGCCGTCTTCCGTAACAGCAGCTTTTCATGGTGAGAAACTATTTATATAGGAATTGAATCGCAGAAAAAAGTCATTTTTGATACCGGCGGGTGATAGTCCGGCATCTGCTCTCTCCCGCAGATCCAATGGGGTTGGTATTTTATGCAGCCGCAAGCGGCTGCCCAACCATTGTCCCCGGCTTATGCCAGAAACGGCTGGATGTCATTGGTAAGGGCGCTCATCTGATAATAGTCCTCCGGCACCCTGAGTTCCAGTATGCGGTTCAGATCGATAGACAGGATACCCATCACAGAGCGCGCATCTACGCTGTATCTACCTGCTGCAATATCCATAGACCCATCATACTTGGAAATCTGTTTCACAAATTCACTTACTTTCTCAATGCTGTTTAACGATAATTTGAATGTTTTCATAATAACGCCTCCTCAAGCCCTAAAAACATCAGTTACCTTTTACGGAAAATATTGCCTTCCCGTTTACAAGTGTTACTTTATCAAAAAAAACGTCCCCGATACATCAAATATCTTGGACGTTTTCAAATTTCTTATACATATTTCCTGTTTCCGGCAGCTTTTTTATCCCTCTTCCTCTGTTTTTTGCAAACTGTAAGTGTCTCTGTACTCTTTAGGAGTCAACCCGGTAAACTTGCGGAACACCGTACTGAAGTGGCTCTGGGAGCTGAAATTCAACACAAAAGCGATCTCCTGCAGAGTATTGGTCGTATAAATCAACATACTTTTGGCCGCCTTGACCTTTTCCTCCAGCACGTACCGTGTGATCGTTTTTCCAGTACTTTTGTGAAACAAAGATGATAGATAATCGGCATTAACGCAGAAATTTCCCGCCATATCACTGACTTTGATTTCTGACTGCAGATTACGGAAAACATAATCCTTTACTTTTGCCACCAGCGGATGGGGCAGTTCATCCTTTTTTGTCTCCTCCACAACCATATCTACCAGCTTGTACTCCGCCTCCCGCATCACAGCCTCTACCTGCTCCGCCGTCTTCATAGATTCCGTCATACAGATGTAACTCTCACTTACCGTCAGGGCGTTCTCTGCCGAGATACCGCCCTCAATAGCCGCCCGGCTGGCCAGAGTAATCAGGGAGATCGCTCTATTTTTTGACTGCCGAAGCTGGTCAACCGCCAGTAT
>DPJQ01000020.1:10102-14090 GCA_003542935.1 Lachnospiraceae bacterium
GGTCAACCGCCAGTATACCGCGCTCTCCCACATCCATCTCCGAAATCACTTTCCGTAATCCCTCTTTATCACCTTTAGTGATACACTCCATCTCCCTCCTTTCCATATTATAAGGTGCGCGGGGCATTTCTTTCTCCTGATGCATGATCGTCGTCTCAACCAGATTCTGCTCCAGACGTTTTTTCATCTCACTGTTCATGAAATTCTTTTCCCAGATATCGTCCACCGACAACTCCTGACCCGTGAGCGCGTGGAAAACCACCAGCAGCCCGCACACGAAAAATTCCCGGGAACAATAAGAGAGACGGTATCTGTCCGTCGGATCAAGATGGTGAACCATGATCATCTTCTGGTTCAGCTCCTTATAGACAGGTACCAGGCTCACCGGCCCAATGACCATCACCCAGCCCAGATCCATCTGAATTACCGCAGTAATCACCTGGTCATACTCATAATAGAGATGAGGGCAATCCTGCCAGCCGTATCCCATAAGCAGGCGGAAAAAGTCCGTATCCCGCATGACAGGATCCTTGTCATCGTCCAACACTCCATACTTCCGTATCAAGTATCCGTCTTTGTCAAACACACGTATTATCGCATGCATCTGGATCACTGCCTGCCGCAATACATAGTCCAGGTTTACTTCCGCACAGCTGTATTCTTTTATCTCACGCATACATTCCCTCCTCCCCTTTCCACTATCCATTTTATCCTATCATATCCGTATATTTTATGTAAACCGGAAATTATTTTTCCTCGCATATTTTTTGCTGCCTCCGTAAATACTGTTTCCAAAATGCAATTATTTCCTAAGGAGGCAATTTATGCTTGACTACATTAATCTGATCTGGCAGACACTGCTGTCATTTGTCGTACTGTTCATCCTTGCAAAAATGATTGGTTATCGACAGATCTCCCAGCTCAGCCTGTTCGATTACATCAACGGCATCACCATAGGCTCTATCGCCGCCGAGATGGCCACGGAGCTGGATGCCAATCCCATGTATCCCCTGATTGCCATGGTACTTTACGGAATCCTCACTATCATCATCTCCCGGATGACTGCCAAATCCATCAAGGCCCGGCGTTTCATCACCGGCGAACCGATGATCCTGCTGAATAACGGGCTGATCTACAAAAAAAATCTGACCAAAGCCCGCATGAATCTGAATGAATTCCTGGAGGAATGCCGGATTAGCGGCTATTTTTCCCTGTCCGATCTGCAAACGGCCATTCTGGAAAGCAACGGCAAGATCAGCTTTATTCCCAAAGCCGATAAAAAACCCCTGACGCCGGAGGATATGAATCTTTCTCCGGAACAGGAGTATCTGAATGCCAACGTTATCCTTGACGGACATGTCATGGAAAAGAATCTGCGCCACGCAGGGAAAGACCGAAACTGGCTGGACAAAAAGCTAAAAGGCTACGGTGTCAATGACCCCGGGGAAGTACTGCTGGCCACCCACCAGGCTCCGGATGATTTGCAGGTATTTCCGCTGAATGCGGGCGAAGATCCCTCTGATATTCTGGATTAACCGGTATTTTCCCATCACCCGAACCTGTATATGCACCCAAAAAAGGGCTGTCCACCGGGGACAGCCCTTTCATTATTTGTTTTTGATAACAATTAAGCGCCAACCAGAGATTTAGCCAGAGTAGCTGCGGAAGCGGCATCCTCGGAATATCCGTCTGCGCCGATCTCGTCAGCAAATGCCTGGGTGATCGGAGCGCCGCCAACCATAACCTTGACATCCTTGCGGAAGTCCTCGGCGTTGATAGCAGCAACGGTATCTCTCAGAGACGGCATTGTGGTTGTCAACAGAGCGGACAGGCAGATAACCTTTGTGTCCGGATTCTCTTTGTAAGTCTCAATGATTTTCTCGATCGGAACGTCCACGCCCAGGTCGATAACTTCAAAACCAGCGGACTCGATCATCATAGCTACCAGATTCTTACCGATATCATGCAGATCGCCTGCAACGGTAGCGATGATCAGTTTGCCCAGAGCGCCTGTGGAGCCGGAACCAAGATGGGGTTTCAGAACCTCAACACCCTTCTTCATAGCCCTTGCAGCTACCAGCATCTCGGGAACAAAGATCTCGTTGTTTTTGAATTTCTCACCGACTACGGCCATGGCATCGATCATACCTTTGTTCAGGATTTCATTCGGGTCTTCGCCTGCATCAATGGCTGCCTGTACGGCAGGGCCTACCAGTTTCGCTTTACCTTTTTCGATCAATGCTGCAACTTCATCAATTTTGGACATTTTGTTTTTCCTCCGCTTTTTTTATTTATTTTAAACAGACAGTCCTCATTGTCCGTTTAAACACGTGTTTAAATATGTATTGCCTATTTCTTTACCGGACCGATCAGTCCCTCGCGATATGCGTCAATATATTCCATACAGTAGTCATCAAGGCCTAACAGCGCCTCCGTAGCATAAATCAGACCCAACAGATCACGGTTCGTCGGATCAAGAATACCGCTGTCAAGACCGGCCTTCATAGCCAGAACCGTAAATCCCATATTGATCAGCTTACGTACCGGCAGATTGAAAGAAATATTGCTGATGGCAGCTGTGATATGGATCTCGGGATACTGCTCACGGATCGTTCCGATCACTTCCTCGATCATAGCGATGCCATCCTCCGATGTACACAACATCTCAATCAGGGGATCGATATGGATACGGCTCGGTGCGATACCATACTCTTTGGCCTTGGCCATCAGTTTATCAAATACTTTCAGCCTGTCCGCCGCACATTTCGGAATGCCAGTATCATCGGACAACAGCGCGATCACTTCCCATTTCGTATCGGCAATAGCCGGGAACAGCACGTCCACCTTATCGCCCTCCATCGAAACGGAATTGATCAGACCTTCCCGCTTACAGTACGGAAATACTTCCTGCAATACCTTGGGGCTGGGGCTGTCTACTGAAATCGGAAGATCGGTAACTTCCTGAATGCAATCGATCATCCACTTCAATGTCTCGACCTCCACATCCTCCTCTACGGATGCGCAGCAATCGATGTATGTAGCGCCCGCTTCAGCCTGAGCAACGGCTCGCGCCTTGATAAACTCCGCGTCACGTTCGGCAATCGCTTTTGCCACGGACGGAATGGAGCCGTTGATCTTCTCACCAATAATAATCATTGTGCAAAAACCTCCTAAACAATATATGGCTATCATAGCACAAAACTTTTCATCCGTAAACAAAAATCTAAGATTTTCGAAATCTTTTTTATTCTTTTCTTACAGTTATTTTGTACAAATGGCACAATATGATTCACTTTAGTTTGCATAAAAAAGAAGATCACTCTTCATCAACCAAAAACATCAGTTCGTCCAGATAGGTATCATTAAAATCCGGGTCAGCTGCCAGTTCGAGAAATTCCACCTGGCGAATCAGCCCGTCGCAGCGGTCGTATTCAGCCTCGTTCAGCACGGCAATCTTGGCGCCCTCACCGGCCGCATTGCCGATCATATGGATTTTATCCGCAAGCTCCTGGGGAATCAGCCCGATCCGACAGGCGCTCTCGGCCCGCATATAGTTTCCGAAAGCTCCGGCAATCATGACTTCTTCAATGCCGGAGACCGGAATCCCCATCTTTCCGCACAGTAGAATCACGCCTGCGGCTATGGCCGCTTTGGCCTGCTGTACTTCACCGATATCCTTCTGGCTGATGTAAACTTTATCCGTGATCGCAAATGCGTTTTTGCCGCCGACCTTGATGATCCGGTCTTTATTTGCCAGGGCATGTTCGTTTTCCAGCTCGTCCGGATCCATCAGACGGCCCGTATCTTCCAGAAATCCCTCATCCAGCAACATAGCCACCACATCCATCAGGCCTGAACCACAGATGCCGACAGCCTCGGCCCCACCGATCGTACTGTAGACCACCCGGTCACCTTCCATATGAATATGATCCACAGCACCGAGAGCCCCCCGCATACCGCACTCAATCTTAGCGCCCTCGAAAGCCGG
>DPJQ01000020.1:14332-27778 GCA_003542935.1 Lachnospiraceae bacterium
CTTAGCGCCCTCGAAAGCCGGGCCGGCGGCAGTGGAGCAGGTGATCATCCTGTCCTTATTACCCAACACCATCTCGCCGTTTGTACCGATATCGATCATCAGAGACATTTTCTCCCTGTGGTCAAAATCCGACGCCAGCAGACAGCCCACGGTATCCGCCCCCACAAAGCCTGCGATATTGGGCAGCATCAGCACCTGCCCCTCCGGGTGGATGGAGAGCTGCACCTCCGAGGCTTTGAGAACTATACTCTCCCTGGATGCCGGATTGTAGGGGGCATGGACCAGAGAATCCGGAGATATATTCAGGAACAGATGATTCATACAGGTATTGCCCACAATGGCCACCTGCCAGATATCCGTCCGGCTGATTTCCCCTTTTTCCGCCAGCTCACCCAGCATCTCGTCCAGTGCCCGGCGGATTACCCGGCTCATCTCATCACCGTTCCCCGCCTTGAGCACATAGTCACTCCTGGCGATCACGTCGGCTCCAAACTGGGACTGTGGATTCAGGCGGCTGGCCACGCACAGTTCCTTGCCGCCGGTGCCGTCCAGCAGATACCCCACTACAGAGGTTGTGCCAATATCAAAAGCTGCCAGATAGAGTCTTTTCCCCGGCTCCGCCAGCGCCAGTACCCGGTTTCTGCACAGGACAGCCTCTCCCCCGTAATCATGCTCCTCCATAAAAGCATAGATTCCGGAGATCACCGCCGGGGATGCCGTAAACTCCTCCGCCTTCCTGCCCGTAGCCCGTTCCAGGGCCATTTTCAAAAGCTCCCACTCGGAATAGCTCTCGCCCACTTTACAGCGCTCCATCTTTACCGCCGTCTTCTGAATCATGGGCATCACCGGAATATCCCTCTCGATCCCCTCGGTCAGCAGGCTGTGTCCGGTGGCCTTTAAAGAAGTATCCACTTCCATATCACAGTCTACATGGATCTGACATGCCTTCTGCACCCCGTCATATTTCTCACTGTGTATTTTCACCAGACATTTCCCACAGGTTCCCCGTCCCCCGCAGGGTGCATCCGGCGCCGCCTGGGCACGTATCAGAGCCTCCAGAAGAGTCTCCGTATCCGCTGCCCGGAAGCTCCGCTTTTCCTTTGCCAACGTAATTGTATATTCGGCCATGGTTTTCCTCCGTTTTTTGTTTATATTTTAACACACCTTCCGGGAGAATACTACGGCATTTGTACAATTTTAAGATACCAACTATGTATATTTGCGCACAAAAAAAGCCGGCACTGCCGGCTCCTTTTCATTTGCCCTTTTGTCTCACCAGAATCATGGCCGACCGCGGCGCCATCTCCAGCGTAATGATTCCGCCGGTCACCTCATAATCCTCCTGCTCCATCGTATAGCCGATGGCATGGGTATACAAAACACGGCGCATCGTGGTATTGCTGGTGCGGCTGATCCCCGCCTCCCAGACACCGATTTCCACCGTGACTGTCTCATTCCGGTTGTTGGCCGCCACAAGGACCTGCTCATCTATCGTAAATCGCACATACTGGAGAATATTATATTTTTCTTTCAGCAGCTTAATGGATCCTTTTTGCAGAGCCTTATAGCTTTTGTGAATACGAATCGCATCGCGATAATATCCGATCAGTTTCTGATCTTCATGTCCCCAGGGATATGTGCGACGGCTGTCAGGATCCGTGTAGCCGCACACTCCGGCCTCGTCGCCGTAATAGATCGTAGGCGCTCCGGGCCAGGTCATCTGCACTGCCACAGCAGCCCGCAGGACGGCTTTATTGACATTTTCCTCCGCCGACAGGGAACCCAGCTGGGTCATGCGGCCCGCACGGTGATTCGTCCTGGTAAGGAAACGGGAATGATCATGGTTGTCCAGTTCGTTCATTGCCGTCTGCAGTGACGGGTTATAAAACGCAGACATATGATGGCGCATGGCGCTGCAGAATGCCTCGGAATTGCCCAGCATATCTACGCGGTAATCATCACTGTGCTTCTCCATCCCGGTAAAAAACCAGGACACCGGCTCCATGAAAGCATCATAATTCATGACCGTATCCCACTCGTCTCCCTGCATCCACAGTCTGGCATCACCGTAATGCTCTGCAAGGATCAGTGCGTTGGGATTGGCCTCCTTGACTGCCCGCCGGAATTTTCTCCAGAATTGATGGTTGTACTCTTCCCTGTAGCCCAGATCCGCCGCCACATCCAGACGCCAGCCGTCCGCGTTAAAGGGCGGCGACACCCATTTTTTTGCCACCTGCAGAATATACTCCTCCAACTTTTTGGATGCCTCGTAATTCAATTTAGGCAGCGTCTCATGGCCCCACCAGCCGTCATAAAACTCATTATAAGGCCATTCATGCTCATTATTAAATTTGAAGAAAGACCGGTAAGGGCTGTCCGCAGACACGTAGGCGCCCTTCTCATAACCGTACTGATGTTCATAGAGCCGCTCCCTGTCCAGCCATTTATTAAAAGAGCCGCAGTGATTGAACACGCCGTCCAGGATCAGCCTCATCCCCCGCTCGTGAAGCTTCTCAATCAATGTGATCAAGAGCTGGTTGCTGGCCTCCAGATTCTCCCTGTCCGTCACTCGGGTGATATAGCGCTGGGCATTCTCATTGCTCATCTCCCAGTCTTCCAGGTACCTCCCCTCATCCCGCACAATCTTTCCGAAATGGGGATCCACGTAATCGTAATCCTGTATGTCATATTTATGGTTAGAGGGCGATACAAAAATCGGATTTAGGTACAGCACATCTACGCCCAGATCCTGCAGGTAATCCAGCTTGTCAATAATACCCTGCAGATCGCCGCCGTAAAAATTCTGCACATCCATAGCCTCCGGCATCCTGTCCCAGTCCTCCACACGGCGAACCTTCCGCCCCACATAATTATATTCGTTTGTCTGCACATCATTGGCCGGATCCCCATTGCAAAACCGGTCCACAAATATTTGATAGAATACCGCACTTTTTGCCCAGTCCGGCGTATGGAAACCGGGCACAATACCGAAAGAATACTGCTCCTGCAGATCCCGGGTCACGCCCAGTTTATTATAATAGCAGCGGATCTTACCGGCACAGATTTCAAAATAATAGAGTACTTTCTCATCGCCCACCGCAAAATCTGCAGTATAATAATCAAATCCCTCTCGGGTCTCCAGCAGCTTCATATGCTGCCTGGTGGAACCGCTGATCAAATAAACCGCATCTACGTTTCCTTTCAGCGTGCGGAAACGTATCGTCACCGTCGTATTCGGCTCCGGCTCCGCCGGTATACGGAAATTCTCTGTCTCGTCACTGTAAAGCGCATAGCGGTTAAACAGCGGCCGCATGTTATCAATATATTTTGTCTTTAATTCCGGATATTGAATCATATACTCCTCCATCTGCACATCCCCGAATGTATGCCGCCTTCGGCAGCAGACTTTCATAGTAAAAAGACAGCTTCTGTCACAAAGCTGTCTTTTCGGAGAAGGTATCTCTCTTATGGGGTGTAGCAAAAACCATATAATGTATTGGGGGTTTTTACAGATGTTATTATAGTCTGCCGCATCATAAAAGTGTGCACAAACTTCACAAATTTTGCAAATATTTTTTAACCATTTTCACCAATAGGCTGCGGATCGTTCGTAAAAAGGGCCTCAAACTCTTCCCTGCCAATCTTCTCTTTCGCCAGCAACAGCTCCGTGCAGCGATGGAGCACATATTCGTACTTACCGACGATCTCCTTCGCTTTGGCATAGCATTGGCCGATGATTTCGCGTACTTCAGAATCAATGGAAGCAGCAGTCTGCTCACTGAACCCTCTGTCATGGGCCAGATCCCGTCCGATAAATACCTCGTTGGAGTCATCACCATAGGCCACCAGACCCATTTTCGAGGACATACCGTAACGGGTCACCATGGCTTTGGCAATGGAAGTAGCCTGTTTGATGTCCTGGGATGCGCCGGTAGTGATATCGTCAAAGATAAGTTCCTCGGCTACACGGCCTCCCAGGCAAACCATAATATGCTGCATCATCTTGCCCCGGGTATTGAACATCTCATCTTTCTCGGGCAGGGGCATCGTATAACCGGCAGCACCCATACCGGTGGGAATGATGGAGATCGTATAGACCGGCTCCATATCCGGCAGTACATGGAACAGGATCGCATGGCCCGTCTCATGGTAAGCCGTAATCCGCTTCTCCTTGTCGGAAATCACCTTGCTGCGTTTCTCCGTACCGATTCCTACCTTGATAAATGCAGTCTTGATATCACTCTGGTTCAGATAGACCCGCTCCGCTTTGGCCGCGTGAATGGCAGCCTCATTGAGCAGATTCTCCAGTTCCGCCCCGGTAAAGCCCGCCGTAGTTTGGGCAATCTGTTTCAGATCCACATCATCCGCCAGAGGCTTTCCTTTGGCATGTACCCGCAGGATTTCCTCGCGGCCCCTGACATCCGGCACACCCACTGCCACCTGCCTGTCGAAACGCCCGGGACGCAAAATGGCCGGATCCAGAATGTCCACCCGGTTCGTAGCCGCCATAACGATGATGCCCTCATTGACGCCAAAGCCGTCCATCTCCACCAAAAGCTGGTTCAGCGTCTGCTCACGCTCATCGTGGCCGCCTCCCATACCGGTACCGCGGCGGCGGGCCACCGCATCGATCTCATCAATAAATATGATACAGGGGCTGTGCTTTTTGCCTTCCTCAAAAAGGTCACGAACACGGGAAGCACCCACACCTACAAACATTTCTACAAAATCCGAGCCGGAGATACTGAAAAAGGGCACCCCTGCCTCTCCGGCTACCGCCTTTGCCATCAGAGTCTTACCTGTTCCGGGAGATCCCACCAGCAGCACTCCTTTGGGAATCCGCGCGCCCACACGGGTATATTTCTGCGGGCTTTTCAGAAAATCTACAATCTCCTTCAGATCTTCTTTCTCCTCATCCAGGCCCGCCACATCGGCAAAAGTCACTTTTTTATCCTTCTCATCGGAGAGCCTTGCCCGGCTTCTGCCAAAATTCATCATTTTGGCGTTGCTGCCTCCGCCGCCCATGGAACGATTCATAAAGAGCATTACCACCAGCACCACAGCCAGTGACAACATCACAGGCAACAGCACATTTGTCATCACGCTGTCTTTCGGCACATCTTCCACCGCATAGGGCACTTTTTTATCTTGCAGGAGCTGCTCAATCTCCGTCACATCGCTGACGCAAAAGGCAGCTTCTTCCCCGCCGGACAGTCCCACATGGATCTGGCCCGTCGGCACCTGTTTATTCTGCTCTATGACTACCTTCTCGATCCTTGACTCGTTCAGGTCGTTTACAAACTGCTGGTAAGTATAGCCCGTGTTTGTCGAAAGGTTTGTAGACAAATACATGAACAGCCCGACCAGAAAAATGGAGATTAAAAAATATATGCCAAAACCTCTTGATTGTTTTCCCACTGAATTTCTACTCCTTTTATGATTAGTAAAATTCCGGTAACCGCCGCTTATTCCGGCTGCAATACGCCAATATAGGGGAGGTTGCGGTATTTCTGAGCGTAATCCAGGCCAAAGCCTACCACAAACTCGTCCGGAATATTGAAGCAAACGTAGTCCGCCTTTACATCTGTAATCCTCCTCTCCGGCTTATCCAGCATACAGCACAGCCTCATGCTTGCCGGATGACGTCCCTCCAGCACTTTCATCAGGTAGCTCAGGGTACGCCCTGTATCCACAATGTCCTCCACAATCAGCACATCCCTGTCCTGCAGCGGTTCGTCCAGATCTTTAACGATCTTAACCACCCCTGAAGATTTAGTGCTGCTCCCATAACTGGAAACCGACATAAAATCCATGGTCACCGGCATAGTCAACCGCTTTGCCAGCTCACATACAAAAAATACACTGCCCTTTAAAATGCCAATCAGATGAACGCACCGTCCCTCATAATCCCGATTGATAACGGCTGCCACCTCATCCAGCTTCTGCGCAACTTCCTTTTCGCTCAACAATACAGAAATCTTCTCACTCATAAGCTTCATCTCCTGTAAGTTTCATCTCCAAAATATTCCTGGTATCCCCGGTGATCCGGCAGGCGGCACCCATACGTTCTCCGATCACCCAGAGAACCTCATTGCCGTCGGCCACAAGCCACAGGCTATCCCGTTTATACCGGGGAATTTTACGGTCAATCAAAAAATCTTTCAATTTCTTATGATGCCCTGCTGCGTCGATCGTTATTCTGTCACCGGGTCTGCGCCTCCGTAAAACAAGACTATCAGTTATTCTATCATAATCCAGCCATTTCGTATACTTTTTTTGCGGAAAATTCATGGGATTTTCCTCTAAAATCCTGAGAGAGAGGCACTTTCCGTCCACAAAAAAGGTACCCGGGGCCGTAAGAGAAATACATGAAGCGGCAGCCGCGGGGGGGCAGCCTGCCATCACCTCCGCAGAAACGATCGTCAGGCCCCCCGCTTCCTTCCATGCTTTCACGCCATAGGGCAGATCCGCCTGCCGTCCACAGCTGCCCGAAAGAATGTCCTCCAGAATCTTTACATGATCCGCTGACAGGTCCCGGGCAGATCCCGCCGCCTCCCGCAAAGCACGGTATAATATCCGCCGGCACATAAAAGGCGTTTCATCCAGAAGACGTTCCGACACCGTCCGGCCTCCCTGATACGTTTCCACATATCCGGGATACAGCCGTTTTTCCTCGCCGGCCATATATGCCTCCGCCTCCTGAAACTCCAGGGCCGCCTCCGCCAGATGGGCCGCCGCCTCGCTGTTAACACGATCTTCCAGAAGAGGAAGTATCTGCTGCCGGATACAGTTCCTCGCAAAATCCGTCTCCGCATTCGTCTCGTCTTCACACCAGGAAATTCCCCGTTTCATCAGATATTTTTCTATATCCCCGCGGCTTACACCGAGCAGGGGACGGATAATATGGCCGTTCACCGGGCAGATCCCCCCGGCTCCTTTCAGGCCGCTGCCCCGGGCCAGCCGAAACAGTACCGTCTCCGCCTGGTCGTCCCTGTGATGGGCCACCGCGATACAATCTCCTCCCCACTGTCTGCGCCACTGTTCAAACCGAAGATAACGGACATCCCGCCCCGCCTCCTCCACGCTCTTTCCCTGCTCCCGGGCAAGCCGCTCCACCTGCTCATGGTACACCCGGCAGGGCACCTGCTTTTCCTCACAAAATTTTTTCACAAAGGCCTCGTCCTCATCGGCACTCGCCCCCCGCAGTCCGTGATGCACATGGACAACGGAAATATCCAGCTGCCAATCTCTGCGCATATCACACAAAACATCCAACAGGCACAGAGAATCCGCCCCGCCGGACACCCCCGCCACTACCCTGCCGCCGGGTTCCAGTATGCGATGTTCCCTGATAAACTCTTCCACCCGTCTTCTCATCCGACACTTTCCTCAAATCCCGTCTCCACACGTTTGAGCCTGTCGCGGCACAGCCGCCCTCTACTTCTGCCATACCCCCGCCACCAGCACGGTCATATCGTCGGCTGCGGCAAACCGGCACAGATTCAGCACCTTCTCCAGAATGCGGCGGCTCAGTTCCGCCGGCGTGCCTCCCGTCGTATGTAAGATGATCTCCTGCATCAGCGACGTCTGCCGCTCCGGAGGCAGGGCCTCCAGCACTCCATCCGTAACCATGACCACGTAATTGCCGGGGAACAGCTTCTTGCGGGCTTTCTCATAGTCCGACTGCATCTGCAATCCCGGAGCCATGCCCGGCAAACTGACACATTCCACATACTGTTCCCGGAAAATAAAGGAAGCGCAGGCTCCCGCCTTTAAAAATTCACACATCCCCGTATACAGATTCACCTGGCAGACATCCATGGTAGCGTAGGATTCGTCATCGCATTTAATCAGTGCCGCCGTATTGATCATATGAAAAGCCGTCTCCTTGGTAAACCCGCATTCTACAAGCTCCTCCAGGAGATTCAACACATGCTCGCTGGTCTGTTTGGCCGCCGGCCCTGACCCCATACCGTCGGACAGACATAAAAAGGTCTGTCCCTGTCCCTGCAGCACGCCGTAGCTGTCCCCGCACACAGCCTCCCCGTCCTTCATCCTCCGGGACACTCCGTACAAAAGCTCATAGCTTACATCTTCCGTGAAAGCAAAAAGCTGGTATTTCTCTCCCGCAAACAGTTTCTGATTCTTCTCCGGCACCAACTTTCGGCTCATCAACCCGGACAGGGCTCTGGCGATATCCTGGGTGGACACGGTTCTGCCGTTTTTCGTCCTCATGGAAACAAACAGCCGAATCCTGTGATCCCCCTGCTCACAGAGCCAGGCTTGTCCTGTCACCAGGCCATGGCGGGAGGCATAGCCTTTAAGCCGCCGCATCTGGTTATCCGTAAGCGGCTGAAACCGCTTGATTTCTCTGGCGGTCTGCTGCATCATATGGGAGATTTCCCGAAGCTGCATAGCCGAGGACAGCCGTACATCCACCATACGCTGCTGCCAGAATTTTTCCCGATAATACTCCCGGACACAGATTTCCAAACTCCCTGCCGTCTCCCGCCCACGGCTGCAAAGGCCCAGCCATTCACCCATATGGCTGTCAAACTGTTCCCTCTGCTCATCGGCCAGAAGCCGGGCCATTTCCTCGATGCAGGCCTGCCTGCGATGCATCCCGGACTGCTCACAGGCAGAGAAATAGCTGCAGTCACGACAGCATTTTTTATAGAACCTGTCCCAAATCTGTCTTTCCGTCTGCCCTTCCCGAACGTTCCCTGCGGGCGGCATCTCATAAAAAGTATCCGCCAGACTATGGAACGCCTCCGCCTTCAGCTGAATATCCCTGTCCTGGGGAATCTCCCTGATCCATAACTGTCCCCGCCTGCTTAAAACAGATTTTGCCATGTCCCGGGCAATCAGTAGTACACCTGCCGCGAGCATGGCAAAGAATAGCTGCTGCATAATATTGACCCCCTGTTGCTTAATCAGGGCTATTATACATGGGCCTATCTGAAAAAACTGTCAAAATCGAGTGGCGAATTACAGAATGTTATTTGTTTTCCTTAAAGATTGTCTCATTGTCATAGACAAGCCCAATCTTTTCATGGGCAATTTTCTCCACATACTCATCACTGTCCATGTACTTTTTTTCTTCCTCGATTTTTTCCGTCCGTTCCTGTTCCGCTTCAATCTCCGCCTCCAGGCCGGCAATCATCTCATTGTTTGTCTCAATTCTCTGCTTCAGCCCGGTGTTCATCACACCAATCACCGCCAGAAGCACGCACACCACGGCCATGATACACAACATGGCCACCCTGTTCTGCTTTTTATGCTTTCTTCCGTCCGTGCCTCTCCGATTGCCGTTTGCCTTTCCCATTCTTCGTCCGTTCCCCTCTGTGATCCTTTGTCGCTGCCGTCCGCCGACGGCATAGTTGCAGTTTAACTCTTTTACATCCATTTTTCAACCACTTTATAAGTCTGCCTGCCCGCATGCGTACCCATACACTGCATTTTCTGCACAGACCGGTAAACGCGGCGAAACATTTCCCTCCTATCCGAACTACAGGAGGGCTTACGGTCCGCTGATACAGCCATGCCCCAAAACAGACGGCTGCGATCTCAAAGAAACGCAGCTTTCCCTGGTAATGGCAAATCAAAAATTCAAAAAAAAGCAGTCCCGCACAGATCCAGAACACCAGATCCTCCCTGTCCACCCACTCCTTCCTGTGAGAAATCCCCTTTCTGAAAATGCGCAGGCTGTCATAGGCTGCTCCCATGACCATACCCAGACCGGCCGTCCGAAGAAACAGTATGGTCTCCGCAGCTACATTTCCCGCAATGCTCACTGAAACATTTTCTGCAGCAGATGCCTGCCGGCGTCGGCCGCTTTCCTGCTCCTGCTGTACTGTATACTGGTAACCTGGCCGGTGAGCTGTACACTGCCGGTCTCCAACGACAGCTCGCCGATATGCAGGTCACTCCCTTTTATGGTCAGGTTCCCACAATCCGTTTCCAGGCGGATCAGCTCCGTATCAAAGGACAACACCTCCCGCACTCCGCTGATCTGCCCCTCCTGGCAGTTACTCAGGCACAGCTCATGCCCCCGGTTACCCTGTTGTGCCGCCATAAGCCCCCCCATACTGTCTGCTCATCCCTATTATATGAGCGGCCCGGCCCGTTCAGTACCCCAGTCTGCCGATCGCAGCTGTCATTCAGATATAACGGTACATATCGGCAGCTTCTTCTTTGCGCACCGTATCCGTCACTTTGAGGATCTCCGCCTTGACCGTCTTCGTACCAAACTGAATTTCCAGCACATCGCCGGCCTTGACCACCGCCGAGGCTTTGGCCTGTTTGCCGTTCACCAGCACCCGCCCCGCACTGCAGGCTTCATTAGCTACGGTTCGCCGCTTGATCAGACGGCTCACCTTTAAAAATTTGTCCAATCGCATGATTTTTCCTTTCCATGATAAAAAAAGGAACTGTCACCAGTTCCTTTTTGTTTCTGCTTATTTATTGACGAGATCTTTCAGCGCTTTTCCGGCTTTAAACTTCGGTGTCTTGGATGCCGCGATCATGATAGATTCTCCAGTCTGGGGATTCCTTCCCTCCCTGGCTGCCCGCTCAGATACCTCAAATGTACCAAAACCTACGATCTGCACTTTCTCGCCTTTCTGCAGTTCTTCGGAAACCACTTCCTCGAATGCCTTCAATGCTGCCTCCACATCTTTTCTGGGCAGTTCTGTTTTCTCCGCCATGGCTGCAATCAATTCAGTCTTATTCACGGGTATTTTCCTCCTGTCTTTCTTATACTCATATATTTTTCCATTTCAGAAAATCACAACAACACTATTTATATACCCGCAGAAAACATTTGTCAAGGAAAAGTCCCCTATTTTATAGCTTTTAATGAAAATAGGCGTTTCAGTTCGGCCCAGGACTTTGCACCGGCCTGACTCGAAGCCAGCCCTTTGGGGCAAAGTCCGTAAGAACACATCTATTATGCCGGGAGGAAGGACTTTATCCGCCGATCTGGTCAAGATTGCCAATGTACGTATTATTTACATTGGATGTCGCACTGCCTCTGCCCATGATCCCGCCGCAACGATACCCACTGGCCTGCAAGTCTTCTACTCTGCAATTGGACACGGACGCTTCATTATAGCCAACCACGCCTCCGGCATAACCGTAACCGGAACTGCTTATCGACACAGCACTTACCTGGCAACTATTGATATTGCCGCCATTGTTTCCTGTTATCCCGCCGCTGGCATGGCTGCCTGATGTTGTAATGTTGTTTGATTTCGATATACAGCCCGTTATGGTGCCCTTATTGAGACCGCTGACACCTCCCGCGTCGCCGTCCTGGGCAACTATGGTGTTTCCGCTGCTTTCACAGTTTTTAACCGTTCCCAAATTTCGCCCAACAATAGCGGCGCTGTTCCACGCGCTGGCCGTGATGCTGCAGCCCTTCACAAAACAGTTACTGATAATTCCGCTGTTTCCCCCGGTCAACGCAGCTATAGAATTTTTCCCGTTAAAGAAACAGTTCTCGACGGTCAGATTTTGTACTGTACCTTTTTCTCCGATATTGCAGAAAACCCCGATGCCGTCTGCAGAAGTCGTTGTAGATATATTCTGAATAGCATATCCACCCCCGTCATAAGTTCCCATAAAAGGAACATCCCAGGTAAAGAGGGGGGTAAAAGAACGCAGATTGACATCAATATTGGCTGTCTGCCTGAAACATACGCCGTTATGGGAAGCTACCAGCTTAAGCTGTTCCAGATTGGCCACCAGATAAGGTGATCTCGCAGAACCGTTCCCTCCGGCAAATTCAGACCGGGCATAGACGGTAAAATAGTCTGATTTCAGTGATGCACCCGCCGCCTTGACCTCAAAGCAGTAGCTTCCCGCAGACACTTTCGCGCCATAATTGTTGCGCAGATCCCACTTACAGGTGGTTTCTACATCCGCGCCCAGGGTTCCCTGTGAGTAGCTGCGTACCATGGTTCCCGCGCCGTCAAGAATATTGACATCCACATCCGCCACCGTGTCAGATACGGCAAAGGAGAATACTGCTTCAGAACTATCCTCTGACAGAAGCAGGTCGCCGCCGTCGGCAGAGGCCACACTGCCGGTCATGCTTATGTTTTTCACCTCTATGGGATATTCTGCATATATTTCTTCACTGTCCCGGTATCCGTTATTATTTGCATCCGAATACGCGGTAATCGTCACGGAGCCTTCATTGGACTGTGCCGTCACCAGGCCCTTCGTATCCACTGTAGCGCGGTAATTGTTATTGGTTGTCCACTTAATACGTGATGCCTTGGCATTTGACGGCTTGAACGTTATGGAAAGCTGCATGGTTCCTGTCGGCGCCAGTACATTCGCCGGCCCGGAAATCTGCATTCCCTTAGCATTCGGAGATTTCACCGTAATACTGCATTTCAACGTCTTTTTGCCGACCGTTGCTTTTACGGTGGCGCCTCCCACCTTTATACCTTTCACTTTTCCGTTCTTGCTCACTGTACATATACTTGTATCAGAACTGGACCATTTTACCTTCTGAGCGGTTCCCGTCACTTTCAGCTGTACCGTCCCGCCTACGGTAACTTTTGCACTCTTTTTATTGAGCGCAGGTTTTTCCGTGACCGTAACCTTGCATTTCAAGGTCTTCTTACCGGTTTTTGCCGTGATTACAGCGGTTCCCTTTTTCTTCGCCTGTACTTTTCCGCTCTGGGCCACCGTACACACGCTTTTCTTTGAACTGGACCATTTGACTTTTCCTGTTGCCCCTTTTACTGTCAGTTTCGCTGTCTTTCCCACCACGAGAGATACTTTTGTCTTATTGAGCTTAACTGCAGCCGCTTCGCTGCTGACAGGCATGCTGACAACCACCAGAAGAAGCGCCGCCAGCATGAACACTTTTCTGAATACCTTTTTTGAAATTTTCATTCTTTTTTGTTTTCCTTTCCTTCATCCGCAGGGATTATTTATCGGATCTTACATCATCTGATCCGCCATGGCCAGGACTGCAGCACCCAGAGCCGCGGACTTCTGATCCGCATCTTCCAGGGATGTTCCCTTGATACCATAGTAGAATTTAACTTTGGGCTCGGTGCCGGAAGGCCTTACACATACCCAGGCATCATCATTCAGATCATAATACAGCACATTGGAGGCGGGCAGGCCCGTGGCGCTCACTTCCCCTGTAACCGCATCGGTGATGGTATCCGCTTTGTAATCCCTGTATGCCTGTACGGTGTAGCTGCCGATGGTTTTCGGCGGATTCTGGCGTAATGTATTCAAGATGGTCTGAATCTTCTCCAGCCCCTCGATACCCGCCAGGGTGATGGATTTGACATCCTCCTTATAATAACCGAACTCCTCATACATATCCAGCATGGCATCCCACAGCGTCTTGCCCTGGGTTTTGTAATAAGCCGCCGCTTCGCAGAGAGCCATGGTGGCTACGATAGCATCCTTGTCCCT
>DPJQ01000020.1:28102-40529 GCA_003542935.1 Lachnospiraceae bacterium
AGCCGTAGCTCTCCTCAAAACCGAACAGGTAGGTGCCTACACCGGTGGTCTCATACTGGAGGATCTGCTGGCCGATGTACTTAAAACCTGTCAACACTTCCTTGAATCCGATGCCATAGCCTTTGGCGATGGCAGCAGCCAGATTGGAGGACACGATGGTCGAAACCAGCATACCGTCTTCCGGCAGCCCTCTAAGGGCCTTTCTCTGGCTCAACTCGTAGTTTGCCAGCAGGCAGCCCGACATATTTCCGGTCAGGCAGTGGTACTCACCGTTCTTGTCCCGCACCCGCACGCCGAGACGGTCCGCATCGGGATCCGTAGCCAGCACCAAATCGGCCTTCATCTCCTCGGCCATCTTGAGGCCCAGGGTAAATGCCTCGTCGGACTCGGGGTTCGGGTAGCTGACCGTGGGGAATTCACCGTCGGGCAGCTCCTGCTCCGGCACCACGTACACATGCTCAAATCCCAGCTCCTTTAACACCCTCCGGGCCGGGATATTGCCTGTGCCATGCAGAGGCGTATAGATGATCTTCATATCCTTTGCCACTTCCCGGATCGCATCCATATGCAGCACCTGGCTCTTTAATTCCTCGATATAGGGATCGTCCACATCGGCACCGATCACCACATACAAACCGGCGGCCACGGCGGCATCCTTGTCCATGGTCTTTACATCATTGTAATCCGTCACTTTTTTCACCTCATCCATGATTCCCGTATCATGGGGCGGGGTGATCTGGGCGCCGTCCTCCCAGTAAACCTTGTAGCCGTTGTACTCCGGCGGGTTGTGGCTGGCAGTGATATTGATACCGGCGATACAGCCCAGTTTGCGGACTGCGTAGGACAGCTCCGGCGTAGGCCTCAAAGACTCAAAAATATAGGCTTTGATCCCGTTGGCCGCCAGACACAGGGCTGCCTCATTGGCAAACTCCGGAGACATGCGGCGGGAATCATAAGCAATCGCCACGCCCTTCTTCTGCCCGTTCACTGCGGCGATATAATTTGCCAGGCCCTGGGTGGTCTTGCGGACTACGTAGATATTCATACGGTTCGTCCCTGCGCCGATGATACCGCGCAGGCCCGCCGTACCAAATTGTAGATCCATGTAAAAGCGTTCCTTGATCTCATTCTCATCATCGGCGATAGCCCTGAGTTCATCCTTTGTCTTTTCGTCAAAATACGGGTTTTGCAACCACGATTCATAGATTTCCTTATAATCCATGTATTCCTACCTCCTGCGTTTTCTATAGCCCGAAATTTTTCCCGGGTATCTCGTCACCATTATATACCATATTACTGAAAAAATAAATCAGAAAAGAGGAAATTTATAAAATACTGCCAATTATCCTGCTGTTTCAGGATTTTATGTATTTTTTCCATATTTTTCCTTGGCGGTATGCTTTTCGAACTCTGCATATAATAATTGACCAGTTTCCAACTCTTCCAGGGATAGGACAAACGCAGCATCAGATCTGTGATATCCATTTCGTCAAGGGGACGGATGGCACTGTACCAGCGCACCATATGAACGCCAAGCTGACGATTCCAGTCATTTTTTTCCAGAATTTTACGCATAAATTGATAGAGATCTGCAGTGGTCCGGTCAAAATTCCAACGCCCAAATCCGGTAAGCACCGTCTGGCCGCCGGCAAACAGCACATTATGCTGGGTATAATCGCCATGACAAACCGACATCTCGCCGTTTTCCACCGCATATCCCGACGCATGCTCCGCCATGCGCGCCACGGCCTCCTCACCCTGGCGGATCATATCATCAATCCGGCTATACAAAGTCTCCTCAAATTCATTCTTACTCTTCTTTTTGCGCAGGTAAGTAGCCGCGCGCCTGAGCTCCCGGTTATGGCGGCAGCATTCGTCGTAAAGCAGCGGCGGAGCATACTGCGCCTGATAGGGGATCTGCACTGTGTTATGTAATCGGGCAAGAACTTCCGTGCCTTTGCGAATATCCTGTTTGGCATGGGTATCACACTCCCGGGCCCGATACCAATTCCGCAGAATATAAACGGTGCCTGCCCTGTCACGACTGTACAGCTCCCCCTCCTGATTAGGCAGCAGCAGGTCGGTGAGGGCCACACCTCCATCTTCCGCCCGCTCCTGAATCAGCTTTTGCCAGATGAGTTTCTGCACCGATCCGGTATACTCCTGCAGGATTTTTAATTCCTCCCCTGTATCGCATATCCAGGAACCACGCCCCCGGATCAGGTTATCCGTCTGAATGCCGTACTGCTCCAGTACTTCAAGTTCATATCGATACAAGCCCGTTCCCCCTTTTTCTCTTTTCCATTGCGTATTAATGTATGAAAAAAAAAGGAAAAATAGAAGGAGACTTTGAAAATTCGTCTCCGGCTTCATTTACTTAATAGCCGTTGACTTATAGACAGCAACCATATAATATACTCGTAAGTTACTAACTTACGAGTATATTATATGCCGAGGAGGACTCCTATGTTTTACTGCCGTGAAGAAGAATTACGCACGATGAATAAACGTTACGAAAAAAACAGTTCGAATGTATTGTCATATACGGAAGAAGACGCGTTCACCGAGCTATGATCGGGCGGTCAAATCATATTTTTCCGATTATATGGGATTGATCTTTGAAAAAATGTGCCGGGAATATCTGCTGCGCTATGCGGGGGAACTTCCTTTTCCTCTCAGCGATGTGGGGCAGTGGTGGGGAACTGATCCCCATACACGGACAGAGATACAGATCGACATCGTGGGCATTCCTGTGGAAGGAAAAAAATACCTGATCGGCTCCTGCAAATACAGAAATGAAAAGATCGGCGTGGATGAACTGGAACTGCTGCGCAGATATGCCGCTGTTTTCCGAAAAGACGGACAATTCCACTATTACATTTTCTCCAAAAACGGCTTCACCCCGTCCCTGCTGGAATCGGCAGCCGGGGGCGGGGTGACTCTGATCACGCTGGAAGCTCTGTACCGTTGAGGGTGTCACAGCCCCAGATACCCCAGCAATGCCTCCTTCGTGTTTTTCTCCGGCTCCTCCAGCACAAGCGCCAGACAGTCTTTCAGCATGGCCCCCAGGCCGGGGCCTGCGGGGACGCCCCGGGCGGTGAGGTCGCGGCCGGTAACGGCCAGCTCCCGCAG
Organism: Lachnospiraceae bacterium; assembly: GCA_003542935.1. Taxonomy (GTDB): domain Bacteria; phylum Bacillota; class Clostridia; order Lachnospirales; family Lachnospiraceae; genus UBA11957. The sequence goes on from DPJQ01000020.1 coordinate 31,235, forward strand.
GGATGTACAGTACCCCGCGGCCAGGGTCTCCTCATAGAGACGCTGTATATCCGCCAGCTTCTCAAGTTTCTCCTCCCGCTTATACTCACTCTGGGCCAGAACGTCGGCCCGCTGCACTTCCATATACAGGGGGAACATCTCCCGCCCCGTCACGGACAGCATGCGGCGGACGGCCGCCGACTCCGCCTCATAGCGGATATCGTGCCAGCGCACCAGGTTCACGACCTTCGTGACCGTGTCGTTGTCGAATTTCAGGCGGCGCAGGATCTCTCCCGCCAGGCTGGCGCTCTCCTCGCCGTGGCCGGGGAAATGGTCGATGCCGTCATCGCCGGTCTTTTTCGTTTCGGCTTTCCCCAGGTCATGGAGCAGCATGGCCAGCCGCAGTACTTTGTCTGCCCGGACGGCACAGAGGGCTTTCAGCGTATGCACACCCACCGTATCCATATGGTGAGGGGTGTGCTGGTACACCCCCGCCGCCGCGTCAAATTCCGGCAGGACGGCGCCGGTGATGCCCGTTTCCCAGGCGATACCGATATATTCCGGGTGTCCGGAGATAAGAAGCTTCACCAGCTCCGCCTGAACCCGCTCCGCGCTGATCCTTTTCAGGGTCGGCGCAAGGCGGGTAAGGGCCTCCCTGGTAGATCCGTCAATGGTGAAATCGAGCTGGGCCGCAAACCGCACGGCCCGCATGATCCGCAGGGCATCCTCCCCGAAACGTTCCGCCGGATCACCCACACAGCGGACTATATGCCGCTGCAGATCGCCCATGCCGCCGAACAGATCCACCAGGCCCCCCTCATCGTTGTAGGCCATGGCATTGATCGTGAAGTCCCGGCGCCGCAGATCCTCCCGGAGGCTCCGGGTGAACACCACCTCTTTCGGATGCCGGCCGTCCTCATACTCGCCGTCGATCCGGTAGGTCGTCACCTCAAAACCCCGGGATCCGATCAGCACGGTCACGGTGCCGTGCTGCAGCCCCGTATCCACCGTCCGGTTAAAAATCTGCTTCACCTCGCAGGGTGAAGCAGACGTTGTGATATCCCAGTCATCGGGCTCCCGCCCCAGGATCCCGTCCCGGACACAGCCCCCGACCACATAGGCCTCAAAGCCGTGTTCTTTCAGTTTTTGGATGATCAGTCCGGCTCCCGCCGGTATTTTCAGCCTCATTAATACGCACGTCCCCAGTAAACCATCTTCTTCGCCGGTTTGCCGCAGCAGACGCAGGTATCACCCACCTGCTCCTGATCAAAGGGAATGCAGCGGGACGTGGCCCCGGTATCCTCCTTGATCTTGTCCTCGCATTCCCGGCAGCCGCACCACATGGCTTTCACAAAGCCCGGCTTCGCATTAATGGTATCCACAAATTCCTGGTAATCCTTCGCCGCATAGGTGTGGGAATCCCTGTGGGCTCTGGCCCGTTCCAGCATATCCGCCTGGATCGTCACCAGAAGCTCCTGCACCTTTGCGGCCAGCTCATCCAGAGCCACCACGGTCTTCTCCCGGCTATCTCTGCGCACCAGCACGGCCTGGCCGTTCGCCAGATCCTTCGGGCCCAGCTCCACCCGGAGTGGAATGCCCCGCATCTCGGCCTCGGCAAATTTCCAGCCCGGACGGTTGTCCCTGTCGTCCAGCTTCACGCGCACGCCGGCCTGTTTTAATTCTTCAAAAATGTTCCCGCAGGCTTCCAGCACGCCCTCTTTATGCTGCTGCACAGGGATCACGCACACCTGGACGGGGGCGCTCCTGGGCGGCAGCACCAGGCCGCTGTTGTCGCCGTGCACCATGATGATGGCACCGATTATACGGGTAGTGATCCCCCAGGATGTCTCATACACCGGCTTTAACTGGTTATCTTTATCGGTAAATTCCACGCCGAAGGCGCTGGCAAACCCGGAGCCGAAATTATGGCTGGTGCCGGACTGCAGAGCCTGGCCGTCATGCATCAGGGATTCGATGGTGTAGGTGGCCACGGCCCCCGCAAATTTCTCCTTGTCCGTCTTCTGGCCGCGAACTACGGGGATCGCCAGCTCCTGCTCACAGAAATCCGCGTAGATGTTCAGCATCTGGATCGTCCGCGCCTCGGCCTCCTCGGCGGTGGCGTGGATGGTGTGGCCCTCCTGCCACAGAAATTCCCTGGAGCGCAGGAAAGGCCTCGTTTCCTTCTCCCAACGCACCACGCTGCACCACTGGTTATAAACCTTGGGCAAATCCCGGTACGACTGAATATCGTTTTTATAAAAATCGCAGAAAAGGGTTTCCGAAGTAGGTCTTACACACAGCCTTTCCTGCAAGGGCTGCATTCCCCCATGGGTTACCCACGCCACTTCCGGCGCAAAACCCTCCACGTGATCTTTTTCTTTCTCCAAAAGGCTCTCGGGAATAAACATGGGCATGTAGACATTCTGCACCCCCGTTTCCTTGAACATGGCGTCCAGCTGCGTCTGGATCAATTCCCAGATCGCATATCCCGCAGGCTTGATCGCCATGCACCCTTTCACACTCGTGTACCCGATGAGTTCCGCCTTCACCACCACGTCAGTATACCACTGTGCGAAGTCCTCCTCCATGGATGTGATCTGTTCCACCAGTTTTTTGTCTGCCATTTCTTCTCCTCCTATCTGTTTTTCCGGCTTCCCAAAAGACAAAACGCCGGATATCCCATCCCCGCTGCAGGGACCGGATATCCGGCGGTACCACCCAAATTGACGCCTATGCGCCCTCTCGAAATCCGTTAACGCCGGACTTACGCTGTTTTCACAGGAACTCTGAGATCCGGTTCAAAATGCCGTGCGCAGACTCCTCCCACCCATGGAATCCTCTCTGGAGCGCCGATGCATTCCTACTATTCCTCTTCAACGTTACTTTCCGTATGGATAACATTTGAACTGTTGCTTCCGTTCTTTGATCATAGGGGAATTTTACCGATTTGTCAAGAAGGTTTCCGCAATATCTGCGCCTTCCCTGAAAAATACCACATACAAAGGGCCTAAAAAAATGCCTGTCAGTCCAAAAATCTGTACGCCCGCATAAACGGAAAACAGCATCACAATCGGATACATGCCCACTTGCTTCCCCAATAGCCTCGGTTCCAAAAGTTCACGCACGGCGATACAAAGAACATAGACGCCCACCGCAGCCACAGCCCCGAACCCGTTTCCCGAAAACAGCTGCCAAAGCGCCGTCGGAAGCAGCACAATCCCTGTGCCGATAAAGGGAAGCGCATCCAGCAGTCCCGCCAGAATCCCCAGCGGTACGCTGCCCCGCACCCGCCCCAGCCACAGTCCCAAAACCGCAATCACGGAAATTGCCAGCAAAATCACCGTCTGTGCTTTTAAATAGCCCCCGATCAAAGACACCGTTTTCTCCACGAACCTCCACGTCTCTACAAACGCAGGATTTTCCCCATACCGTTCCAGGATATTCTCATAATCCTTGCATAAAAGCAGGGAAGAAATAAAACTGACGCCCAAAAAAGCGCCTGCTTTGGCAAACCCCTTCACATATTCCCATGACTGCGAAGCAGCTTTTGGCAGCGCCTGTGCCTGTAGGTTTTGGGTTAAAAGATTTATCTTCTCCCAAAATGCATTCTCCACCCCTGCGGCGTCCATTCCGAAATTCTCCTCCATAAAAATGCAGCAGCCGTGTACCGCCTCGTCAAACCGCTTTTGCATCACTGACATGCCGTCCCCGATATCGGCCGCATGCACGGTTCCCCAGGAAAGAATGCCCCAAACACCGAACCCAAGAAGCACGGCAGCGAGAAGGAGAATCCCCCCCAAAAGGATCTCTTTACGGATATGCAATCTCTTTTGCATTTTTTTGAGCCACGGATTGCACAGATATACAATAAGAAAAGAAAGAATAAAAGGCGCCGCAACCGGAAACGCACATTTAAACACCAAATATAAGAACACGGAAAATCCCAGCAAAACCAAAGCTTTTTTCACATTTCTTTGCGATAAAATGCCCATACACGCCTCCCGGTCAAACCGCCTTGCAATGCCAGGCATGTCATGGCGGCAAACGACAGTTTTCGATGTCGTCCGCGATAGTATGGGTAAAACCCGGACTTTCTATGTATCTTTCCTCCTTCCGGATTCCTGCCGTTTTTTGGATATTTTCCCACTTTGCCGAATTTGCATAAAAGCGGCAGGCCGGCACGCAGCGCCAAGTAACAAAAATAAAAACGGCGTACAACAAACTTGCTGATAACAGAAAAAATTATGCGCACTATAAACCATCACTACCAGTATTCCCGTAAGCGCCAAAGGTTCCGTCTTTCTTTTCTCCCAAAAGCTGCGAAAAGCTGCCGCCAGCAGCCACACAAACGCCGCCAATCCCATAATCCCCATACAAAAAAGAATATTCAAAAATTCGTTATGCGCATTGGTAAGCGTCTGATCCCAGCCAAAATAATGGTTCAAAGCCGCACCCAGCGCGGGTTCCTGATAACAGTACGCGGAAAAGCAGTCCGGACCGACGCCGAAAAACTTACGGAAAAAGGGAAATGCCCCGAACGCTTCCACCGCAAACTTCCATGTAAAGCCCCTGGAATTTCCCCAATATTGGTCAAACAAAAGATACTGATTCCTGCTTCCGCTCCCAAACCATTTTTCCAATACCCCTGCCGTATTCATCCAAAGTAACCCGACATAACCAAGAACCGCCGCCGCTACTGTCCCGGCGGCGAACTTTCTCCAAAATCTGCCCCCTTTTAACTCCTGCCGGTCCGGATTCTTTTTCCGCCAGTAAAGAAAAAACATATAAACCACACAGACCGCCAGAAACGCAAACCAGGTTGCGAATCCCTGTGACAGAAATTCCGAAAGCCCGCCCAGCCTTACCGCCCTGTCCGCAAATATCATCTGTAGGATACCGGTGACCTTAAAACTCCCCAACATCAAAAGCGTCAATTCCAAAAAGCGTTCCATCCCATCCAGGCTGTCACAGGCGGCCAGAAAAACACCGAACAGCAAAAACGCTGTCGCGGCAAAGGCGCTGTCGCTGTTTTGCGTCACCAACGTGGAAAAGCCCAACATGCAAAACGCCCCCAGTCCGAACCGGTATGCCGTTTTATCCGCAAGCAGAAAAAGGGAAACGCCCAACGTCAAAACCACACAGACATAAGAGGAATACCACGAAGCCTGCCCGACGGTAGATAAAAACAGCAGGCGATAGGGCGCGTCCACCCCCTCATACAGTCCCAGCGGATCGATTCCAAAGCGGTGTAAAATCCCGAGCAAAAAAACCGTGCCGGATCCTAAAAAGTAGCCCCAAAGAACCGCCCGGTTCCATGAAAAACACCTTGATACCAGAAAATAAGACAATACCAACAGTGCCTGCGTCGAAAGTCCCATAAACCAGCCGTCCGCCCCCAGCCAGGCCTGTTTTCTGTCTACGCTCATATACCAGGAAAACGCCGAAACCGCCAGATAAGCAAGCATCGCCCGATCCGGCGGCCCCAAAAATACCGACAGCCTGCGCAGTCCCCTCATCCCCTCCTTCCCCCAAAAAGCCAGCATGCCGCATATTCCTGCAGGGAGCAGGCAATACAGACACGCCGCCAGAAAGAAACGGTATTTTCCTTCTCCGATCCCCCGGTAGCCGTCTTTTACATAGAGCGGAAAAACCGCCAGCATTAAAAAAACCCATACTCCGGTCAGAAAGCGGGAGGCCGCCGTGCAGAAACGTGTCATCCCGTTTTGCACGCACGCCACCCTTTCCTTTTCAGATCGCAAGCTTATCCTCCAGTTCAAAGCAGACCTCCTTCCCCGTTACCGGATGCGTAAAACCAAGCCGCACTGCCTGCAGCTGTACCGTCCGGATTCCGATTCTCTCCGACAAAAGCCTGCTTTCCCCGGTTCCGTAACGGTAATCCCCCAAAAGCGGCATTCCCGCATGGGAAAACTGTACCCGGATCTGATGATGCCTTCCGGTCTGCAATACAATCTCCAACAGCATGCAGCCGTCCCTCTCATCCAGTGTCCGATAGGACAACCGCGCTTTTTTGGCCCCCGGCTCACCGGGCCGCGCAATCCGTGCGCCGCCGCCCGGTTCTTTGCGCAAAAAATCCGTCAGTTCCCGCCATTCCCCGGCCTCTGTGGGATTTCCGCCACACACCACTGCCCGGTAGGTCTTGCGCATCCGGTCTCCTGCGATCTGCCTGCTCAAATCCGCCGCAGCCGCCGGATTTTTGGCAAATACCAAAACGCCGGATACCGGCTGATCCAACCGGTGTACCACCCCCAAATAGACCGGCTTCTTTTGGGCAATGTTTGTATCAAACTGCCTTGCCAAATAATTTTTTAATTCGCTTACCATATCCGGTTCTGCGATCCGGCCGCTCTGCACGGCAAGCCCCAACGGCTTAAAACAGACAAGCAGCGCAGTGTCCTCATATAAAATCCGCGTTTTCATCCCTTCTCCTCACCGTATTTTATACCTTACATTCCAACTGGCAGTCGCAGGGTTCCGCTTCCACATGCGCCGCCTGATATTCCTGCGCCTCCACGCATCCCATCGCCCGGTAAAACGCCTGACTCTCCACCGCAGAATGGGCCGAAATATAAAGCTTTTTGGCGCCGCGGGCCCTTGCCCAATCCTTGGCAGCCGTAAATAAAACCCTCCCGATTCCCCTCCCCCTCATATCTTCGGACACATGAATGCTGGTTAAATCCAAATATTCACGGTTTTTCCCAAGCGGAGCCGATTCCACCGATGTAAAACCCTTCAGCACATTTTCCGAAAAAGCGCCGTATACCAGCCCTCCCGTCCGGGCCGTATTGCGCAGGCAATCCGTCAGTATCTTATAATCCGCCTCCGACCAATCGTCCACAAACGGTATCTCTTGCACAGTCCAAACGCCCGCTTCCCTCCTCCGGCATTTTGTCACCACCTGATGACGGATAAACTTTTCAAACAACTTCCTGTCGATTTCTTCCTCTTTTATGATTCTGTATTCCATAGATTTTTCCTCCCACCCCTTTATCAGAAAAGGACATTTCAGGGAAATCCTGCCTGAAATGCCCTTTTTTCATACTTTGAAGCGGTATCCAACCCCCCAGATCGTCTCTATATACTGCGGATTCGCCGTATCAAATTCCACTTTTTCCCGAATCTTTTTGATGTGCACGGTCACGGTGGCAATATCCCCAATGGAATCCATGTCCCAAATTTCCCGGAAAAGTTCCTCTTTCGTATACACATGATTGGGATTTTCCGCCAAAAAAGTCAGCAGATCAAATTCTTTCGTGGTAAACGCCCTCTCCTCCCCGTCAATCCAGACGCGACGCGCAGTTTTATCAATCTTTAAGCCCCGGATCTCAATGATGTCGTTGGCTTTCTGATGGCTGCTGGTGAGCCGTTCGTACCGCGCCATATGCGCTTTGACCCGCGCCACCAGTTCGCTGGGGGAAAAGGGTTTGGTCATATAATCGTCGGCGCCAAGACCAAGACCGCGGATTTTATCGATATCATCTTTTTTCGCGCTTACCATCAGAATGGGCACATTCTTTTCATCGCGGATACGGCGGCACACTTCAAAACCGTCCATACCGGGCAGCATCAAATCCAACACCACCAGATCAAATTTATTCTTCAGCGCCCGTTCCAGCCCGGTGTCACCGGAATTCTCAATCTCTACCTCAAACCCGGACAGTTCGAGATAATCTTTCTCCAAATCCGCGATTGCCACTTCATCCTCGATAATCAAAATCTTACTCATTTTCCTCTGCCTCCCTGTATTTTCTGATCACAAAATGCAGGCACGTTCCTTCTCCCTCTTTACCGGTCGCCCAGATATAGCCGCCGTGATCTTCTATGATCTTTTTCACAATGGAAAGTCCGATGCCGCTGCCCCCCTGCGTGGAATTACGCGAAGCGTCCGTCCTGTAAAACCGTTCAAAAATATTAGCCAAATCCTTCGCGGGAACGCCTTTCCCGTTATCCTCGATCTCCACCCGGACCGCATCCACCTCATCCAAAAGGCGGATATCAATCACACCGTCCTTCTTATCCATATATTTAATGCTGTTGCCTACAATATTGTTGATGACTTTTTTTAACTGCTCCGGATCCGCGATGATTCTCGTACCGGGGCTTACCAGATTGGAATAATTAAGCCGGATCTCTTTGGATTCCAGATCCAACCCCACATCCTCCACACAATCCTCAAAAAAATCAGAAACGTTGATCCGCTGAAAATTATAGGGAATTCGGTTATTATCAATGCTGGAATAATAGGTCAGTTCATTAATCAAACGATCCATGTCGTTTGCCTTGGTGTAAATGGTGCGCAGATATTTCTCCCTCTTCTCGCCTGTATCCGCCACACCGTCGATAATCCCTTCCACATAACCTTTGATTGCTGTGATCGGCGTCTTTAAGTCGTGCGTAATATTGCTGATCAGTTCCCGGTTCTGCCGCTCGTTCCCCAGTTTCTCCTCTGTGGACTCCTTGAGCCTTAGCCGCATATCCTCATAGTTGCGGTACAATTCGCCGATCTCATTGTCATCCTCAGATTCCAGCGAATAGTCAAAATTACCTTCGGCAATCTTTTGCATCGCCAGATTCAGCCTGTTAATCGGTGAAAAAACGCTTTTGTGTATCCACTGGGTCAAAAGAATGCTGGTCAATACTAAAATCAACACGATGGCCAAAAACATATCCGCCAAAAAGGATTTGGAAAAAACGCTGGTAATTCTCGTCACGATGAACACACTGCCCGGCGTGCCGTCCGCAAATGTGAAATCCACCTGCTTAATCAGCTTACGCATGTCGTTAAAATAAAACCCGGCATCCGGCCGATGGCTCTCCTGCCCGTACTCCGGCAGCCTGTCAAATATCCTGTCCGCAGCGGAAAAGTTCCCGGCATAATACAGTTCGCGGCCCTTCCTCACGATAAGGTAAGAAGATTTCTCTGCCGCAATCAGGTTTAACTCTTCCAGACATTTCATATTCTCCAATTCCGCAGAATCACTTTGGGCCTTTTCCTGGAGCAAGTAAAAAAGTTCGTCCGTCCCCCGGCTGAAAGCGTCAATGGAATCCGACATCATACTAAAATCCGATGTCTCCAAACCGTAGGCCTGATCCGTCGAACGCACCATCACCACCCCGATTGCCAGAAAGGCAACCAGCGACAGCAGCACAGGCAGGAGAATAATCGTTATAAACGTAATAGCCAGCTTCGTTTTAAATTTCATAACAACCTTTCCACTGTATATTTCTTACGCAATCAGCAAATAAGTATAATAAGCCTCCAAATAAGTATAACATAAACACCGTTTTATTTTATAAA
>DPJQ01000062.1:0-2144 GCA_003542935.1 Lachnospiraceae bacterium
CGGCGGGGAGATTCCCTGGTATGTCTTTGAGCTGCCGGTGGTGGTGGTCGGTACCCAGTATCCCTATGTGCTGGCGGATATTCCCCAGGCCAGGACCTACATCAATACCTACGACAGCAAACCGGCCACGCTGGATGCTCTGGTGGAGAAGTTGATGACAGGGGAGGATGCGTTCAAGGGCAAAGATCCCGTCGGCGCGTTCTGCGGTATTTTCGATACGCATATTTAAGGAGGGGAACAGGCTATGCAGATGACGTTTCGCTGGTATGGCGATGGCAACGACAGTATCACACCGGAGATGATCAAACAGATCCCCGGTGTGACCGGGCTGGTGTGGGCCCTGCATGACAAGCAGGCGGGGGAAGTCTGGGAAGTGGATGAGATCAAGGCGGTGCGCCGCCGAATCGAAGGCGCCGGATTTAACATGGACGTGGTGGAGAGTGTGAACGTGCATGACGATATCAAGATCGGCCTTCCCACCCGGAACCAATATATCGAAAACTATAAGGCGACCCTCCGAAACCTGGCAAAATTCGGAGTCAAAGTAGTCACATACAATTTTATGCCGATCTTTGACTGGACGAGGACGGACCTTTTTCATCCGCTGGAGGACGGCTCCACGGCGCTGTTTTATGAGAAAAACAAGATCCAGGATGATTATAAGGAGATGGCAGATTATATTCTGAATAATCTCCAAGGTATGACGTTCCCCGGCTGGGAGCCGGAGCGGATGGCGAAACTGGACGAGCTTTTTGAGGCGTACCGTCCTGTGACGAAGGAAAAACTGTGGGAGAATCTGAAATATTTCCTTGAAGCCGTCATGCCCACCTGTCATGAGACAGGTATCAAGATGGCCATCCATCAGGATGATCCGCCCTGGGACATTTTCGGGATTCCTCGTCTTTTGTGCGATAAGGAATCCATTGGGCGGTTTGTCCATATGGTGGACGATGAGTATAACTGCCTGTGTCTGTGCTCCGGTTCACTGGGTGCTAATCCGAAGAATAATGTGGCGGATATTGTCCGCACCTACTGCGACCGTATTGCTTTTGCCCATATCCGGAATGTGCGCCACTATCCCAACGGAGATTTTACCGAGACGTCCCATCGGGACTGTGACGGGGACACGGGTATCCTGGAGATCATGAGGGCCTATCATGATTGTGGCTACACCGGGTATGTGCGGCCTGACCATGGACGGCATATCTGGGGCGAGAAATGCAGGCCGGGATATGGGCTGTATGACCGTGCTCTGGGGATTATGTATCTGTGGGGCTGCTGGGATATGCTGGAGAGGATTGAGGGCAGTGTGACAGAAAAGTAGAAAGGAAAATATTTGCTATGATAGATTTACCATATAATGTAAATTTTCAAGGAAAAGTGGTCGTAGTGACAGGTGCGGGGGGCGTACTCTGCGGGACGATGGCGCGGGCTTTTGCCCAGGCGGGGGCAAAGGTGGCGGCCCTTGATCTGAACGAGGAGGCCGTGAAAAAGCTGGCAGAAGAATGTAGGGCAGAGGGATTTGTCTGTGAGGGGTACAAAGCGAATGTGCTGGAGGCAGAGGCTCTGGCGGCCGTGCATGAGCAGGTGCTGCAGGAGCTGGGAGCCTGTGACATCCTGGTGAATGGGGCCGGAGGAAATAATCCGAGAGCCACCACGGACAATGAGTATCATCATGAGGCTGCAAAGGGACAGAAGACATTCTTTGATCTGGATCCCGCCGGCGTGGATTTCGTGTTTAAGCTGAATTTCCAGGGGACGCTGCTGCCGACTCAGGCGTTTGCTAAAGATATGGCGGAGAAAAAGCATGGATGTATCCTGAATATATCATCCATGAATGCCTACATCCCGTTGACGAAGATTCCGGCCTATTCCGGGGCGAAGGCGGCGGTCTCCAACTTTACCCAGTGGCTGGCTACTCATTTTGCGGGGACGGGTATCCGCTGCAATGCTATTGCGCCTGGATTTCTGGTTTCCAACCAGAACCGTGCTCTTTTGTACAATGAGGACGGAAGTCCCACTGCCCGGTCGAAGAAGATCCTGGACGGGACACCTACGGGCCGTTTTGTGGAGAGTGAAGAGTTGCTGGGCGGTGTGTTCTTCCTGTGCGATGACAGAGCGGCCTCCGCCATCACCGGCGTGGT
>DPJQ01000062.1:2427-2638 GCA_003542935.1 Lachnospiraceae bacterium
GTTGCTGGGCGGTGTGTTCTTCCTCTGTGACGACAAAGCCGCCAGCGCGATTACAGGTGTGGTATTGCCTATTGATGCCGGATTTGCCGCTTATTCGGGGGTATAGGTAAGAGGCCGCGGCAGATTTTTGCCCGGCCCCAAATTTCATATAGATTACACATTTCTGTTTCATTATAAAAATAATTATGTCAAAATAGTAGTGTAAAAGGCA
>DPJQ01000062.1:2940-3174 GCA_003542935.1 Lachnospiraceae bacterium
GCAATAACCGTTCGGGATATTCGGACTGTTACTACAATTATAAATACAGGGTGTGGAAAAATATGAATGATAAAATACTGATTGCGGATGATGATGTAAGAATCAACGAGCTTTTGTGTGAGGATTTTTCCCAGGAAGGTTACGAAGTAATTTCTGTCTACGACGGTGGGATGCTGATCGAGATGATGGAGAAAGTGAATGATATCAGCCTGATCATTCTGGATGTGATGATGC
>DPJQ01000021.1:0-404 GCA_003542935.1 Lachnospiraceae bacterium
CTCGCCCAGATCCTTGGTCTTCACCTTATCCAGAGCCTTCTCCGAGAAATCCGCCATTTTTTTCTGGGTACCCGCACCGTACTGCAGGACAGCCGTGGTGTTGCGGATATCGATCTTCTCCGAAAACTGATCCACCATCCGCTTTTCCTCATCGGAGAGCACGCTGTCGTCCACGGGCTCCGGCTGGGCAGGCGGCTCCGGCTTCGCCTCGGCGGGCGGCTCCTTTTCCTCGGGAATATCAAAGGTCAGCGTGGGCGCTGCCGTCTTTGTCAATGTCTCAAATTCGTCCTGCATACTGTGTTCCTCCCTGTGGTTTATATAGTAATTTTTATTCCTTCGCAAAATCCCGGCCCGTCAGGCCCTCCTGTTTGAGCATGGTCTTCATCACGTTGATATCCGATGAG
>DPJQ01000021.1:645-4546 GCA_003542935.1 Lachnospiraceae bacterium
ATCCCAGGCTTTATCTTCGAAAAAGCTGTCCAGAAGCTTCTCAAAGGCTTCGTTGATGGTGTCCAGTGTATCTTCGATCTCCTGCTTGGTCTTTTTAATGTTCTCTCCCTCCACGGGCTGAGCGTCCAGCTCGCGGTAAGCTTCCACCAGCTTAGCCGTGGTGGGCAGATAATAATTCATAAATTTGTGCAGATCCTCCGCCAGCTCCGGCTGCTTTTCTACCTGATCGAAAATCCTGGTCATGATCATTTCCAGGCGGCTCAGCTTCCGCGAGATCTCCTCCCCCGGAATATCGTCGTTGCACTGGTGAATGTGGCGGATATAGGCGTAGCCCTCTTTCAGGATCTTCCGGCCCTCGGCGTTTAAATCCGGGTTGGCTTCCCGGCGCTCCTGTTCCTTCCGGACGCTCTCCTCCTGCTCCTGCCTGCGGCGCATGGACTCCTGGGCTTGTCTGTACTGGTCATAGACCTCGTCGGTCAACATCAGGCAGGTCTGCTGCTCATCAATATGGGCCTCCAGAAAAAAGCGGCGGTCGATCATCCGGCGGACATCGCGGACCACATAATCCTTTTTCTTCCCCACGGCCCGGGACAGCTCCTCAAAGCTGCAATAGCCCCGGCCCTTCAGCTGTTCCACATACCGCTTAAACCTTCTGGCCCTTCCCCGCAGGGAAAAGCCTTTGAGCCCCACGCCCAGACCCGCCAGGGACAATGCACCAAATACGGATACCAGAATCTCCCCGGCCAGAAAAAGCCCCGGCATGAAGAGAACTCCCGTGCTGCCCATGGCCACGATGCCAAACACCGCCGCCAGGGGGAATCCCACGGCCTCCATCACAATACCCGAGACCCGCCCGGGCGCCGAGGCCACATAGGGCGCCGGCGGCTGGCTGACGGTTCCGGCACTGCGCCATTCCCCCTGGGCGCTGCGGTTTCCTGACCGGCTGTTGCTCCGCTGAGCCGTGCGGCCGCTATTTTGCCCCGACGGACTGCTGTCCTTTCCGGCCGACCGGCCGCTGTTTCTTCCCTGGCCCGTATCCACCGTCCAGTGCCGGGAACCGCCCGCCCCGTTGATCGTATTGCGTATATCACGGTTCAGGCCTGAAAAATCCCCGCTGTTCACAGCGTCCTGTACGCTGTCCAGGATTTCCTGCCCCACGTCAAAAATGTTAAAATATCTGCTCATGATTCCTGTTCTCTCCCCACCCGTTCATAACGGCAGAATTCATATGCCAGATCAAAATACGTCTGTTCCTCACTGCGGCCCACAAGCCGCCACTCCGGCAGGGCATCCAAATCCGGAAAATATGTGTCTGCCTCATAAGCATACTGGATCCGCGTCACAAACACGGTATCGCAATGGGGCAGAAACAGCCGGTATATGCTGCCGCCGCCGATACAGTACACATCCTCCGGTACATACTCCCGCACTGCATCCATAGCCTCCTCCACACTGTGGACCGCAACGGCGCCTTTCACCTGATAATTCCTGTTCCTGGTCAGAACCACATTCAGCCGGCCCTCCAGGGGACGCCCGCCCGGAAAACTCTCCAGGGTCTTCCGCCCCATGATCACAGCCTTACCCACGGTCTCGTTCCGAAAATATTTCATGTCCTGGGGGATCCGTACCAGCAGACGGTTCTCTCTGCCGATACCCCAACGTTCATCCGCCGATAATATTGCCCTCATATCCGCCTCCGTCACACAGCCACCGGGATATTCCGTACCTGCGGCCCGGTCTCATAATTCTCCACGTGGAGATCCTCCACGGTAAAAGCATAGAAATCCTGCACATCGGGATTCAGCCATACCTTCGGCGCCGGATATCCCTCCCTGGCGATCAATTCCTCCACCAGAGGCACATGGCGGTCGTAGATATGGGCGTCCGCGATCACATGCAAAAGCTCCCCAGCCTCCATATTGCAGACCTGGGCAAACATCATCAGCAGCAGGGCGTACTGGCATACATTCCAGTTATTTGCCGTCAGCACATCCTGGCTGCGCTGGTTCAACACCGCATTCAGGGTCAGCCGGTCCTTTCCCTTCTCCTTCGTCACGTTGAAAGTCATCGAGTAGGCGCAGGGGTACAGGTTCATCTCGTGAAGATCCTGGTGCACATAAATATTTGTCATGATCCGGCGGCTGTAGGGATTGTGCCGCAGATCGTACAGCGCCCGGTCCACCTGGTCCATCCGGCCCTCCCTGTACTCATGCTTTACGCCGAGCTGGTAGCCGTAAGCCTTCCCGATGGAGCCGTCCCCGTCGGCCCAGCTGTCCCAGATCTTACTTCCCAGATCACGGATATTGTTGGACTTGCGCTGCCAGATCCACAGGATCTCGTCAAAAGCACTCTTAAGCGCCGTGCGCCGCAGCGTCAGTGCCGGAAATTCCTGCCGCAGGTCATAACGGTTCACCACGCCGAAACGCTTGACGGTGTAGGCCGCGCTGCCGTCCTCCCACTTGGGACGTACCTTCTCCCCTTCCGTACTGCACCCGTTATCCAGGATATCCCTGCACATTTCCTTGAATATATCGTCCGCAACGCTCATGGCGCCCTCCTTTCAGCCAATCCGCTTCTCCAGCCACAGTTTCAGATCCTTCGCCGCCCGATCGCGGCAATCGTCGTTGAATATCTCATGACGGTTGCCCGGATACAGCTTGCCTTTCACATGCCCGTACCCTTGCCCCCGCAGGAAATGCACCGTATCCCGGAAGCCTTTTACGCCGCCGATCACCGGATCGTCGCTGCCGGCCATCACCAGTATCGGCATATCCGGCTTCGTGCAGTCCCAGCCGCTGCGGTAGCTCTCCCGCAGAAGCTCCATCAGACACCGGTAACCGTCCACAGTAAAACGGAAGCCGCAGAGCTCTGAAGCGTTGTAGTTCGCCGCTACCCGGGGATCCCTGGCCAGCCATGCATTGGGCGGCCCCTCAAACTTTCTGTCATAACCGGCAAGACCCATGGAAAACAGCAGCTTGCTGTGATAACGGCTGCCGCAAAGTTTCTGCAGCACATGAACCAGACCCAGCCCGACTCCCACTGCCTGGTTCCTGCAGGGCGGCCCGCTCAAAACCACTGCATCCACAGCGTAATCATGATGCCGCAGATAACTGCGTACCACCAAAGTACCCATACTGTGTCCGAACAGCACCGTCGGACGCCCCGGAAAACGTTCTTTTCCATAATAGATCACCTGGTGGAGATCCAGCAGCAGCCCTTTGCCTCCGCTTCCGTAGAAATACCCCAGGTCCTCTTTTTCCCTGACACTGGCCCCATGGCCGCGCATATCCGCCATCACGCAGGCATAGCCTGCATCCGCCAGACGCTCCATCAGCCACAGATACCGCTCCTTGTGCTCGCACATGCCATGGTGCATCACCATGAGGGCTTTCGCCGTTTCCTCCGGACGGGTGACCAACACGTTTAAAAGCAATCCATCCGCATTCGCATTCAATGTCACGATCTCTTTTTTCATATCCGCTCCTTTTCCCGTCAGGGAAATAATTTCTTCGTATACCGGCCAAATAAAATGACATCCACCAGGATCAGTACCACATAGATCAGCGAATACACGGGCCATATATCCATGATCAACGCCGCCAGAAGCTCAATGACCGCCAGGGCGCCGCAGAACAGGGTCAACGCTATCCTGTACTGTTTCCGTTTCTCTCCCTCCAGCTTCCGTTTCCTGTTGCTGCTGTCCTTGGGAGAGCAGAAATCCACAATGGCCTCCCCCAACGGCGTCCACAGCTGCACTGCTGCCACAGTCATCACCCCGCACATCACCCAGTCAAATCCGGCCGATAAAAACACACTGCCATCCATATTTTGCACTCCTGAATTATTTTCTTACGGTCTCAGCAACACACCGAAGGCGTCCCGTGGGAAGTGCTTCGACCTG
>DPJQ01000021.1:4844-6354 GCA_003542935.1 Lachnospiraceae bacterium
CCCGTGGGAAGTGCTTCGACCTGTACTGAACAGTTACCTCTTAACAACTATATCAAATTTAATCCCGCTTGTCCACATGCGCAGAAAAGCCGCGGCAAAAATCCGTAACAGAGCGGTAAAAAATCCCCGCCCTTATTTCTGCTGCCGGTATTTCCTGGGCGACAGCCCCGTATAACTCCGGAAAATCTTGGTAAAATAACTCTGCTCGTCAAACCCGCAGAGGTTGGCCACCTGTACCAGGCTGAGGGACGGATCCTGCAGAAGGATTCTGGCATGCTCGATACGCACCCGGTTAATGCAGCCCGAAATGCTCTCCCCCGTGCCGTTTTTGAACACCGTGCACAGATAGGGAGCGCTCAAATGCACCTCCTCCGCAATATCCGCCAGCCGGATCTTCTCCTGATAATGGGCTTCCACATACTCCAGCACCCACCGCACGATCTGTCCGTGGCCGCCCTTCTTCAGGTCAAAGGCCGCTGCCAGATACAGCTGCAGGATACCGCTGATCCTGGATGTCAGGCCTTCCAGGCTGCGGCATTTAAAAATCTGGTTGCGGAAATCATCGTTCCGAAGCTGCAGCTCCGTAAAGTCCGCGCCCGCGTCCGCCGCCGCCCGGGACAGCACGGTGAGGAGCTCCCAGGCCCGCACCCGGATCCGCTTTAAATCATAATTGTTGGATGTGTAAATATAGGCCAGCATCTGGTTCAACAGTACCATGGATGTCTCCCGGTCCCTGTTATTGATGGCCAGGCGCAGTTTCCGCTCCAGGGCGATCGGGTACAGATAGATATCTCCTCCCGCCAGGGCACGTATATGTTTGGCGTACTCCTGATTTACATAGGACTGCTGGTCCGTAAAATATTTGGCCGACGGATGGTGGACGCTCTCAGACAGACTGACGCTGATGGCGTTCAGGATCTCCGCCAGCCCCTGGATCTGTTCCATGTTGTAGCAGGGCTGGGCGGAAATCGTCTCCCGGAGCTGATGGCTGGCCACCAGCTGCAGGTTGTCATCCATGGTTCCCGCACAGATCGGCCCCGTGGTGATACCGCCCACAGGCCGGCCCCCCTTATCCGTGATAAATGTACAGACCATCAGCAGGCCGCTGTGGCAGAGGAACATATAGAAATTCGACCAGCGGAACGCCTCCATGCATCCCGCCCGCACCTCCTGCCAGCCGTCGCAGAGACCGCCCCGCACACCCTCGCATACCCGGCACAATTCACACAGGGGCTTTGCCTGACCCTCCCTGTCCTCCAGATCTACAGGATAGCAGGGAATCCCGGTCAGGCGCTCCATATGCCGGCAATATATTTCTGTCTGTTTTTCCAGACCTGGTTTCATGGCACTCCTTCCCCTGTACGGCTTTCCATCGCATCCGGAAACCATAATAAACATATGGCCATCGGCGGATCATTGTCTTCAGGCTTAAAAATATAAAAAAACAGCAGAAACGCTATGTAACAAGCGTTTCTGCCACTCTCATCAAAGCACGAGACGGGATTCGAAC
>DPJQ01000021.1:6713-6844 GCA_003542935.1 Lachnospiraceae bacterium
CCACCACTGAGCCACTCGTGCATACCCTTCAAACAAGACAATAATACACGAGCAAAAGTGATTTGTCAACAGTTTTTTTCAGGAAATTATGGTCTTACGACCCTCCGCGTTACTTTTCACACGGTAGCCAA
>DPJQ01000278.1 GCA_003542935.1 Lachnospiraceae bacterium
CTGCCAATTCCAGCACTTCCGCATGCCAGTCAGGAGAATTCTCCCGAACGACAGTAATCACTATACCATTCCAGGCAAAAACTGTCAAGAGAAAAATTTCATAATCTATTCGGAAATATCCTGCGGGGAATCTTCCTGCCCCTTGTTCTGGTTTCGGCGGATGGTGCGCACGTTCATACCGTTGATTTCCACATGGTCATCCACGGTGATGACCAGGCATTGGCGGCCGTCGATGATGCGTGTTTCGATCAGATCCGTGCAGGTCGGATCCACTTTGATCTGGATGTTGGGGGTGGATATCTCGAAGCTTTTTGGATTTGTGATATTGGTGGCCTGGAGGGCGGTCTGCTCACCGGCCATCTCGTCGTAGGTTCTGTCAAAGCTCTCCACCTGCTCTTCTGTAGCTCCGCTGTTTTCGAGAAGCTGCCGCATCTCCGGTTTGGTCAACTGCAGGGGGTCAGGGGCCTCCTTGGTCTCTTCTACCAGATCAGCGATGTTCTCATACAGATCCCGTACCAGTTCGTAGTCGGCGTCTTCGCCCAGGCTGCTCTCGATGATGCCCTGGAAAGTTTCCTGCTGGGTTTTGGGCGTCAGCGGGATCGTACTGCCGAAGACATTCTCAATCAGCAGATCCTGGGCTTCCTCGGGTTTTTTGGCAAAAAAGAGCAGGCTGTGCAGGTCGGTGCTGCGGTCGTTGAACGCGGGGAACAGAAAACCGTTGACAGGCATCTCCACCAGCCAGTCCCGGATATGGTCTTTCATGCAGTTCTCTTCCTGATTGTAGGAAAGGCAGGCCTTGGCCATTTTTACCGGACAAATGCTGCACAGCAGGTAGCTGTATACCTCATCGGAGGCGTCGAACATTTCCAGATTGTCCGAAGTCTTTCCCGGGATATCGTAGGAGGAATAGATCAGGATGATATAATAATTTTCGTCGTAAATATAGTGTTCGATAATTTTATCATAAAAAGTGCTGACCAGCTCGTCATCCTGCAATTCCGTGTTGCGCAGCTTCAACAAGAATTCCTGGGTGCCTCCGGGCATTTCCTGTTCAAGGGGAAATTCCATGTTGACGAGATGTTTGCCCAGGGTGCCGCCCAGGGTGTGTTTGAAGATGTCAAAGTATTTGAATTCTTCCTCCTCGGGGAGTGTAAGAAAAGCGCTTTTTGTCTCAAATTTTTTGTTTTTTTCATGATCCACATAGCAGCCGCAGATGCGGGAAATCGCGCAGTTGGCAGGGGTGAACTGTTTGCGGATTTCGGATATCTCTTTCTTATTCATATGTAGGTAATCCTCCTTTGCTGCCGTCCGTACGTGACAAATTTTTCGCAGCGGTGAAGGTATTATACAACGAAAAAAAGAGAGTGTCCAGTGAAGGATACAGGCGTATGTTTGATCATGGGTCAGGGGGTTGGATTTTTTTGATTTTCAGGTATAATGACAGTTAAATATGATAAAGCGCAGTGCGCAAGGAGGAACACTATGGCACAGATGAAAATTAACTTTATGTCCTACACGTTGGGGTATCCGGTGGATATTGAACTGGTTCTCCCCACGATCAGTGCCTGTGACCTGGATCCGGGGAAGGATCACAGCCACAGGGTCAAGGCAAAATATCCCGTTTTGTACTTGCTCCATGGTCACGGGAACGATGCGGAATGCTGGATGCGCTATACATCCGTGCAGAGATATGCGGAGGAACACAGGATTGCGGCAGTTTCCATGTCCGTGGGTAATATTTGCTATCTGAACGCGGACGCCTATGGGGAAAACTTTTATGCCTTGATCAAGGAAGAGCTTCCGGAATTTCTCTGCGAGAATTTTCCTGTTTCCGGGCGGCGGGAGGACACCTACATATGCGGTTATTCCATGGGCGGCTATGGCACGCTGCTCCATGCGCTGTCTGAGCCGGAACAGTACCGGGCGGCCGGCATTTTCTCCCCTGCGGCCCATATCGGCGGTATCCGGGAGCGCCACGGCATCCCGGAACCTGTGGAACCGGAAGAGCTGATCGCGAAAGCCAGGGGGAAAGAGTTGCCGGATATTTTTCTCTGTGTAGGGAAAAATGATTTTCTCCATGAAGATGTGGAATGGCTGCACCAGGCGTTTAATGAAGCAAAAATCCCCCATCTGTATGACGATCTGCCGGGATATGGCCATGAATTTGCCCTGTGGGACATGGAACTGAAAAAGTTCATAGAATGGCTGCCCAGGACGGATTATTACGCAGATAAGGGGATACATGCGATCTGATGACAGGTGGGGGATGGGGCGGGAAATGCAGATCCGGTGAAACGGGGGTTACGACATCCTGTCATTGTCGATCATATCCCGGATATCCTGCATCTGGGAATCAAGGACAGAACTTAGCTGGGCGCATTCATTGAGCTGCCTGGTGGTTCTGGCGATGATCTCCGGGGAAAGATTTTTTTTATAACGGAGCTGATGTTCCAGATTAGCCCAGAATTCCATGGCAATGGTACGGAGCTGCACCTCAACTTTCATGAGTTTCTTTTCGTTCTGGAGAAAGATAGGAACTTCCACGATGAGGTGCAGGCTCCGGTAGCCGTTCCCTTTGGGTTTCTCAATATAATCTTTCCGTTCGATCAGTGTGATGTCGTCCTGGCGGAGGAGACAGTCCGCCAGCATATAGATATCGTCGACAAAGGAGCAGACTACGCGCACGCCGGCGATATCGAACAGATTTTTTTCGATGGCCTCCAGCGTGAGGGGAAGATTTTTCCGGAGCAGTTTCTCACGGATACTTTCGGGAGATTTCAAACGGGTCTGAATATTGTCGATGGGATTGCGGTCATGGGTGAGAGAGAATCGTTCATCCAAAACACGAAATTTTGTCTCGATCTCCATGATTGCACAGCGATAGCAGGACATCAGGTCTTTGGAGGAGGCAAAAAATTTCTGGAAAGTCCGGATGGAGTCTTCATCCATGAGCTCCTGAAAGGTTGTCTGAAGGGGGTGCGGTGATGCTTGTTCTTTCATAATATATATTCCTTTGTTCTGTAGTGGTGAATCAGGTGTTTGCATGCTGGTATTTTCATTTTTTGCGCCGGTTTTTCTGCGGCACGTTTACGCTATTGTTTTTATATATAGATAAGCGTATCTATGATATCACATTTTTCCCTGTTGTGCGAATCGAATTACATCCATTTTTTGGGGCTGTTTTTGTGGAGCACCCTGGTGTTTGTTCAGGTATGTAGTTTTTGGTAAAAATAATAAAAACTAGTTGACAGGTAGGAAAAATGGGAATATAATCGTGACAGTCAAATAAAACCTATTAAAACAGTAGGAAAGGAGAAGAATATGGCAAATATTTATAAAGGAACTCTTGGCCTGATCGGAAACACCCCGTTGGTGGAGGCAGTCAACTTGGAAAAGGAGCTGGGCCTGGAGGCGACGCTGCTGGTGAAGCTGGAATATTTTAATCCGGCGGGCAGTGTGAAAGACAGGATCGCCAAAGCTATGATTGAGGACGCAGAAGAAAAAGGGCTTCTGAAAGAGGGCTCGGTGATCATTGAACCCACATCGGGAAATACGGGTATCGGCCTGGCAGCCATCGCCGCGGCCAAAGGATACCGCATCATCCTGACCATGCCGGAGACCATGAGTGTGGAGAGACGGAATATCCTGAAAGCTTACGGTGCGGAGCTGGTGCTGACTGAAGGCGCCAGAGGGATGAAAGGCGCCATTGAGAAGGCGGAGGAGCTGGAAAAGGAGATACCTGGAGGCTTTGTGCCCGGGCAGTTTGTCAATCCGGCGAATCCGGCTGTTCACAAGGCTACTACCGGGCCGGAGATCTGGAAAGATACGGACGGAAAAGTAGACTATTTTGTAGCCGGTGTGGGAACGGGCGGTACGCTGACGGGGGTGGGAGAATATTTGAAATCCCGGAATCCGAAAGTGAAGATCGTGGCTGTAGAGCCGGCAAGCTCACCGGTGCTCTCGGAGGGCAGGAGCGGTGCTCATAAGCTCCAGGGAATCGGCGCGGGCTTTGTGCCGGAGGTGCTGAATACAGAGATCTATGATGAGATCATCAAGGTGGAGAATGAGGATGCCTTTACCCTGGGCAAGCTGCTGGCGAAAAAGGAGGGCGTGCTGGTGGGCATATCTTCCGGCGCCGCGCTGCATGCGGCCGTCCAGCTGGCTAAACGGCCGGAGAATAAGGGGAAGACTATCGTGGCCCTTTTGCCGGATACCGGTGACAGATACTATTCGACGCCCCTGTTTACAGACTAGGAAACGGCGGATTCACGCGGCAACAGGACTATTATAGAAAGAATGAGGATAAATGATCATGGGACAAAAGATTACGAGAGAAAACAGAAAATTTAAATTTGAGACTCTGCAGCTTCATGTGGGGCAGGAGAAACCGGATCCGGTGACGGATGCCCGGGCGGTGCCGATCTATCAGACATCTTCCTACGTATTCCGGAACAGCGATCATGCGGCGGCACGTTTCGGCCTGGCGGACGCGGGCAATATCTACGGACGTCTCACCAATCCCACCGAGGATGTGTTTGAGCAGAGAATAGCGGCCCTGGAAGGCGGCGTAGCGGCGCTGGCCGTTGCCTCCGGCGCGGCGGCGATCACCTATACATTTGAGAACCTGGCCCAGAACGGTGATCACATTGTGTCTGCGAAAAATATTTACGGCGGCACTTACAATCTGCTGGCCCACACCCTTCCCCAGTACGGCATTAAGACCACATTTGTGGATGTTTTTGATAATGATGAGGTGGAGGCGGCTATCCGGGAAAATACGAAAGCCGTATTTATTGAGACACTGGGAAATCCGAACTCCGATGTAGTGGATATTGAGGCCATAGCGGCCATCGCCCACAGGCATCAAATCCCGCTGGTCATAGACAATACCTTTGCGACCCCTTATCTGGTGCGCCCGATTGAGTACGGTGCGGATATCGTGGTTCATTCGGCGACAAAATTCATCGGCGGCCACGGCACCACCATCGGCGGTGTGATCGTGGACAGCGGAAAATTTGACTGGGAGGCATCAGGGAAATTCCCGTCCCTGACAGAACCCAATCCCAGCTACCATGGCGTCAGTTTCGCGAAAGCGGTAGGCGCCGCGGCCTTTGTGACGAAGATCCGCGCGATCCTGCTGCGGGATACGGGGGCTACGATCTCTCCGTTCCATGCCTTTTTCTTTCTGCAGGGACTGGAGACTCTGTCCCTCCGTGTGGAGCGCCATGTGGAGAACGCCTTGAAGGTGGTGGAATATCTGAAAAACCATCCCCAGGTGGAGGCAGTGCATCATCCGTCGGTGGCAGAGGATGAGAGCCAGAAAGCCCTGTATAAGAAATATTTCCCCAACGGCGGCGGCTCTATCTTTACCTTTGAGATCAAGGGTGATGCCCAGAAGGCGAAAGATTTCATCGACAATCTGGAGCTGTTCTCTCTGCTCGCCAATGTGGCGGACGTAAA
>DPJQ01000212.1 GCA_003542935.1 Lachnospiraceae bacterium
AAAGAACGAAATCCCCGAACCGTGTTCCAGCACAGCTCGGGGATTCTTCTTTACTTTTATGGTGGCAAAGCACCCACCAGGCTATTTGTTGCTCTTGTCGTCACCGTCTAACCATTTGATGGTATAGTGGCAAGCCACACCAGCCATAACGGCGATTAAAAAGGATGCAAATAACTCCATGTGAACACCTCCTCCCTGTTGCGGGTATCGGTGAGCAACACGTAGATTATAGCATACCATCCTATGTTCGTGTGCCTTTTTTCAAAGATTTATTCTAGGGATTTCGGCTGACACAGTCCGATGCCCTCCCTCTCTGCCATACCGCCGCGATTCCAAAAGGCGCTGCCAGCCACAGACTTCTGTGGGCTGCCAGTACGGCGCTGATCTCCCCGCAGCGCACGGCCAACACCGCCAGCCCTGCCCAATGGAAAAATATGAGGGCTGCGAGAGTATAGACGGATACCCCTGCAAGCCGCCTCGCCGTTCTCCAGTAAAACAAAAACGCCAGGAACAGAAAAAATATTCCCACAGCCGCCGTCCAAAGCACCATCTGCTCCCCTTCTGTCTTCTCACTTCCAAATAAAAAACCGATGGAAGCCGCGACCTCCTGTCCCTTTCTGCTCCAAAACGCAAAATCCGACCATTTTGTGGGCAAAAGCTCATTAACGGAAAAACTGCCGCCCCAACCCATGGACGGAATCAGCAGACACAGATACAGGCACGCAGCCGCAAGAATGCAGATCCGGTGGATAAAAGCGCGGCTTCTTGGATAGGAAACGGCGGCTTTTTCTTCCATTACGACGGGCCATTCTGTCTCCCGGCTGTCCGGCGCAGGATATCCGCCTCTTTCCGCAGCACAGAGCACGGCCGGACACTCTTTGGACAATCTGTATGCCCCATACAGCGGATACAGACCGACAAAGAGCAGCAGAATCCAGGCCGCCAGCTTTGCCGCCAGAGAGGCGTAATCCAGGGACAGCTTCTGCCCGGAGAGCCCGTGGCGCAGCAGGAACGCATCCGCCCGGCTCCCCGTACCGCCGACGGTCAGCCGGTCCATCGTTTCCGCAAACTCCTCCCCGGCCTGCAGGACAATCTGTCCTCTGCCCCGGCGCAGGATGCCCCGGATCACCATCTGCCGGTTCCGGCAAAAGAGCGTCTGTCCCACCACGTTCTCGCTGCCAAACAGCTCCCGGGCCAGGTCTGCGGACAAAAGGCAGCCCTCCCCGTCTTCGAAAAGAAGCTCCGGTGCGCTTCCGTCCTGACAGGCCAGCCGGGTACTTCCAAAACAGTCCACCACTGCCGCGGGCAAACGGCTGCGTCCCTCGCTATCCGCAAAAATCCCCCCCGGCGTTTCCCGCCACAGGGCAAAGTCCATGGGCGCATCCTCCTCAGCCTCCAGATCCGAGATTCCTTTCCCGTCCTCCCGGCCAAGTCCCGCATCCAGCACCACCACAGTCCCCCTGTGCAGCCTGGCCGCAAGATCCGCCTGCACCAGCCCATATCCGTAACACAGCGTAAACGCCAGCCACAACAGATACAATACCACATATCCTCTTACCCCTCTTCTATCTCCCCGCAAAACCATTACCTCCCCGATTCAATCCTGCAACTTCCATTCACTCACTTTAATGCACTTCATTTCGTCCACCTCCACGGAACAGCCGCCGGGCCCTGTCCGTATACTCTGGTAAGGGCATTCAAGGGGCGCTTTTAGCGGAGGCGAAATCCACTGCTTACGAAGACTTAGGCGCGAAGGCTCTTCCTGAGCGTCTTACGTCGCAGTTAGCAGTTAGTTCGCCGCAGCGTTGCCCCAGCCCGTCCAGAGTATACGGACAGGGCCCGGCGGCGTCCGGTACTTTCCCCTATTCTTCCTCC
The DNA here is from genome assembly GCA_003542935.1 of Lachnospiraceae bacterium. Taxonomy (GTDB): domain Bacteria; phylum Bacillota; class Clostridia; order Lachnospirales; family Lachnospiraceae; genus UBA11957. The sequence continues at coordinate 1,876 of DPJQ01000212.1, forward strand.
AGCCGCACCCGGCTCCCTGACTCGATGGTGCGGTCGGCATAGATCACGATCTGCTGCTCACTGGTGAGGGAACCGTCCGACAGCGCCGCGTAAGAATCATTCTTTTCCGCCACCGTCACATCCACCCGCTGCACCGTCAGCGTACTGCCCAGCACCGACGCCGTCTCGTTCACCACCCACACAAAATTTCTCTGATTGTCCTGGTGCAGGGCTGTCAGCGGGACGGTGGTCTGATATTTCTGCGTTTTCTTCACACAGGCCATCGTGGCCGACGAGCCCAGGGCCGGCCCGTCGGTTCCGAGGCGTACCGTTACTTCATACTGCTCCCCGGCTTCTTCCTCCTCCGATTCTGCCGCCGCCGTCACGGAATCCACCGTATATTCCCCCAGCGCCTTCCCGCTGCCGTCCGCCGTCAGCGTCACCGGATCGCCCTGGGCCAGATACCGGGACTGCTCCCCGGTAATCGCCGCGGTAAACCGGCAGCCCTGCTGCAGATCCGCCAGCCGAAACGCCGCGGTATCACCGGTCCGGTCTCCCACCACCGCACAGATCTCCGTGACCACACCATTTACCGGAGCACAGATCCGGCCTTCCTGCTTCCGCAAAACCTCCAGCTTCTTAAGCTCTGCCTGCTTCTGCTCGATCTCCAGCTCCGTGATGGCGCCGCTGCTGTCGCTCTCCTGGGGGGCCTGAGCATCCTCCAGGGCCCGGCGGGCCGCCTCCTTACTGTCCTGTCCGGAATTCCTGGCATCTTTCAGAGCCTTTTCTTTCTGCTCCACATCGGCAGCCAGAGTTTCCTCCTGCTCCTCCAGGCCGGCCTGGCTGTCCTCCTGCTGCTGCGCATCGTAATCCGCCAGGGCGTCTCTGGCCTCCTCCAGATCCTTCCCGGCCTGTTTCACCGCTTCCTTCGCTCCGTCCAGCGCCTCCCCGTAGCTCTGTTCGACCCCGCTGCGAAGCGCTTCCTCCTCCTGGGCGGTGAGTTCCGGATTCTCCTGCCGGGCCGATGCCAGGGCGTCCTTCACGGCGTCCTCCCGCTCGGCCGTGAGACGCACCTGCTCCTCCTCGGCATCCGCCAGGGCGGCCTCCTTCTCCCCAATACTCTCCTCCAGTGAATCTCTCACACTGTCCGCCCCGTTTTCAGCAGCGGCAGATGCCTTTTTCTTATTTTTCCGGAAATCCGCCAGCTTCTGTTTCGCCTGCTTCAGTTCCTTTTCTGCCTCCGCCACGGTCTGGCTGCCTTGCTTTTTCGCTTTAGCGTAATCCTCACCGGCCCGTCTGGCAGCCTTTCTCTGCTGTTCATTCGCCGCTGCTCTCTGGCTGTCCGTATCCTTCTGGCCCAGCTCCAGCTTCTCGATATCCATCCGGGCCATACGGATCTGCTCATCCAGATCCTGCACATTAAGCTCCATCAGGAGATCTCCCTTTTCTACCTGCTGCCCCTGCAGAACCGGGATACTGTCCACCACGATCCCCGCCTGCACCCGCAATGCCACTTCCCGCTCCGCCGTCACTTTTCCCTGCACCTCTATGCTCTTGTCCAGCGTCCGCGGCGAGGCCTGCTCTACCTGCACCCGGGCGATCGTCACACCGTCCGCCGCCCGGGACAGAACCGTAAACCCCAGCATCAGGCACAGAAACAGGCAAAGCCCCCTGAGCGCCTTATCCCGCAGCGTTACATTCCGTTTCTCCAGAAATTTTAAAAACTCTTCCATCTTCCCCATATGCTTCCATCCTTGAAAAAAAAATTCACTCCTTCACCGCCGCCGCCACGATTCCCTGTTCCAGATAATCCTGTCCCGCGAAAAATACGAAAAGCGCCGGGATCAGCACCGTCACCGAGGCACAGAATGCCAGCCCCGCTTCCTCCAGCCCGATATTCGGCAGGTACAGGGACAGGGGCCACAGAGCCGGATCCTTCAGATAGGCCAGCGGCTGCTCGATCAGGTTCCAGTACTCCAAAAATCCCAGCACCATGGCCGATACGATGCCTCCGCTCCCCAGGGGCAGCCCCAGATAGAAAAAGATCTGCAGGTCCCCCGCGCCGTCCAGTTTCGCCGACTCGATCACCACCCCGGGGATCCCCCGGAAAAACCGGTACATGATAAACACCGGGAAGGTGGAAAAGATCCCCGGCAGCCAGATACTGCCGTAGGTATCCAGCAGATGCAGACCCGACAACACCAGATAGCCGGACAGCATCGTCACCTGGAAGGGCATCATCATCAGGATGACATACACCATGAACAGCACCCGTTTCAGCGGAAACTCATACCGGGCAAAGCCCCAGGCCGCCGGAACAGCGATTATAAGCTGCCCCAGGAGCACCCCGGCGGTCAGCCGCACCGAGTTCCAGAACATCACGAAAAACTGGGGTGAATCCAGCAGGAGTTCCACCCAGGAGGCCAGGGTGGGATACAGAGGGACGAACCGCCATGAGACATACTCCGAACCGCCGGATAAAATGCCGCCCAGGGCATCCCGCACCTCCTGCTTTCCCATCAGGGAACCCACCGCCAGAAAAAGCACCGGATAGCAGGCGATAAATGCCAGCAATATCAAAAAAGCAATAATAATTTTATTCCCAAGTTTCATGTGCAAACTCCCTTTGCAGCCACCTGACAGGGCCCGGGCGCAAAAGCAGCCCGCCCCACGGCCCCAAAACAGGATTTACGGCCCTGTCACTCTTCCCTGCCCCAGGCTTTCTGCAAAAGCAGAATCAGCGCCAGGATCACCAGTGACATCAGCACTGCTCCCGCGGCCATTTTATCCATATCCAGATCCCGGAACCAGTTGTTAAACAGATGCTGCATGAGATACATACTCTGATCCGGATAATTTCCCGCCACCAGGTAAGCCTCCCGGAATACCTTGAAAGAGTTCAAAAAGGACAACACCGTGATCGTGAATAATGTAGGGATCAGGTTTGGCAGCGTGATCCGCCAAAAGCACTGCCACTCACTGGCCCCGTCCACCCGGGCCGCCTCGCTGAGGCTCTCAGGTATAGCGGACAGCCCCGCCATCCAGAGCACCACATCATAACCCAGATTTTTCCATATGTAGCTGAACACCAGCACCCCGAAAGCCGTCCCCGAGTTCATCCAGTCCCTGACGGGAAGGCCTAACAGAGACAGGCCGCCGTTTAAAATACCCTGGCGGTCAAAAAGCACCCGCCAGAGCAGCACCACCGAGGCCACCGGAATGGCCATGGGCACCAGGTACGCGCTTTTCAGCCATCCGCCCCAGGTTTTATACCGCTGTAAAAATACGGCGGTAAAGAGGGACAGGCCGATCAGCAGAGGGATGCAAATCGCCGCAAACCGGGCCGTATTTCCCGCCGCCAGAAGGAATGCCTGGTTTCCCAGCACGTTCCGGTAATTGGCCAGCCCCACCCATCTGCCGTTCACGGCGCCCATAAAAGAGCGCCGCACCACATCCATAAAGGGCAGCAGGATAAATATCATCACACCCAGGAGACTGGGCAGGATGAACCAGAGCCCTCTATACTCATATTTATTCCGCAAGGTACAGTTTTACTTTCTGCATGATATTGGCGGCGGCCGCCTCGGGGGTCTGCCGGCCTCCCAGACAAAGCGCACCCTGTTCCAGCACAATCTCCTCGATCACATGATCTGTCAGCGCCGGCGTATCCGCCTGTTCCAGCATGTCGGACAGCACTTTTATCTCCTCGGCATTCGGCCAGCTCATCTCCAGGCTCACGCTGCCGCCCTCCCCGTCGGAGCTGCCTATGCTCAGACCGGACTGAACCTCATTTTCTTCGGTCATCTTCGCAAAAGCCGCTTTATTGATGGGGAACCCGTCGCCGGTGGACTGGATCTGCTCGCCGATCAGCTCCTGCACCAGCGCCTTCGCCTTGTCCGGTGCCGCACTCCTGCTGCTGACGCCGATCTGGCACATCGGTATAAAGACCGCATGGGAGCCTGTCTGCATGGCCCGGTAGGGATATTTCTGCTCATTCGAATTGTTCACTGAGGTCATCTCCATGTATTCCCACATGGAGTCCAGATTGCCCAGCTCTATGCGTTCGCCCTGCGTTCCCATCATCAGGCCTATGGACGCGACACCGTCCCTTTTCGCCCCGGGAAGATCGTCATAGGCGCTCCACTCTGTCCGGTGGCTGTCCGCCGTGCCGCTGGTCTGGTACAGACGTGCGGCCTGGGTAAGGAAATTCGTCACGGCCGTCTCGTCGATTCCCCCGTTCTCACCCACCCAGTTGGCCGAATCCATACGATACAGCAGATAAGTGATGATCTTGGCGTCTGCCGAGCGCAATATACTCCCGCCCGCCTCCGCCTGCAGCTTCTCCGCCGTGTCGGCCAGGCTTTCAAGGCTGCCCGCCGCGTCCAGGATCCGGGCCTCCGACTGGATGATCGGAATACTGAGCCTGGTGGGCACCGCATAGACTGCCCCGTCCCGCTCATAAGCTCTCACCGCATTCTCAAAAAGACCGTCGCCGCCGTTCACCGTATCCACCACATCGTGGATATCCAGCAGCATATCCTTCTCGATATAACTGTCCACCGGCATGCCGTCCAGCACCAGCAGATCCGGCCCGTTGCCGGCCAGCAGATCCGTATTCAGGGAGCGGATCGCATCCTCGGCCGTCTTGCCGTCCCCGCCGGTCAGCCCCACCTCCAGGTGGACGTACACGTCGGGATTATTTTTCTGATAAATGGCAATGGCCTGTCTGAGCCCCGAGGAATCCTCCAGCGCGAACATGCGCAGCTCCGTATCCGGCATGGCCGGCGTGTCCGCTGACCATGTGTAACGCAGAAGCTTTGTGCTGCTGTCCGCCGCGTCAAAAACAAGGATAAAGAAATCCCCACCCGGCAGCACGCCGAACTCCTGGCGGGACATGCTGGGATTGCTGAGGCTGTTCAGGGAACCGTTGGCAATCTGTTCACTGACACTGCCGCCCAGGATATGATGATAGATCCCCGTATCGTTACAGAAATAGATCTCGTCCTCCCCCTCGGCGGCGGTAAACATCAGCGAACGGTTCCCTCCCGCCGGAGTCGCGCCGTCCGATGCCTGGGAATCCAGTACCGCGTTGTCATTCAGCACGCTGTCCGTATCTTTAAGCTCCCCGGTGGCCGTGTCATATACCTGGATACCGCCGGCGCCGTAGGTAAAAAGATTTCCTCCGGCAAAGCTGTAACCGGCGATCTCGTTGCCGGATTCATTGTAGCAGAGCGACGCCTTTTTCTGTTCCGCGTCCAGCAGATACAGACTGCCGCTCCCGTCCAGTCCCACCAGCTCCCCGGTGGGTGCAAAATGCAGTTCAAATATGCTCTCAGAAGCCGTTCCGTCCGGCAGGCTAAAAGATACCTCGCCCCCGGAGCCGTCCGCTCCGAAAATGATCGGTTTATAACCGGGATCCAGCGCCGCCATCTCTCCCTTCGGCCCAAAGCTCAGGCTCAGGATCTGACCCGCACGATCCATAGACAGTGCTTCCGGCAGCTCCTCCTTCTCCCAGGAAGCGCCGCCGTCCGCCGAGGACCAGAGGCTGCGGCTGATACTGTTTTCATCCTCCCCCGCCAGCCGCAGCGAGCCGTCTTCCAGGACGCCCACGCCGCAGATCTTGCCCACGCCTTCGGGGAGCTCCATCTCCGATTCCAGATACCGCCCCATGGCTTTCTCACCGCCGGAGCTGCCGGTCTGGGAGCCCGCGGCCTGGCCGTCGGCCGGTGCCGATACGTCTGCCGTACCTGATGTCCCCCCCGATCCCTGGGCGTTTCCTGAGCCGGACACATCCCCCGCCTGTTTCTGGCACCCGCCGAGTACCTGTACGGCCAGAGCCGCCGTCAGCACGAGAGCCCCTATTTTTTTCTGTTTGCATTTCATCGTATTATTTACCTCCCTTTTTGCGATTATCTAAAGTTTACCCTCCTTTTCTCTAAACTTCCTCTAAGGGAGCTCTAATTTTTCTCTAAAAAACCGGCCAAACAAGGCCTCTGTCAGTCGGGCGAATTTTTCTCCATTGCTATAGCCGAAACAAATGATTATAATGAAAATGGATGAAAAAGCCCTGGTTTTTAGAGATTAATTACAGAAAACCATGTTATACTTCAGATGCAATGTCAGTAACTTAAGCCCGGACGCTGCCGTATGTGGCATACAGGTTCTGTGCGGGCTGGGGCAACGCTGCGGCTGAAGATTATGCTAAACGGAAAGCCGCGCTCTGTTTCCCGGGAGGTATTATGCGGCTTCTTTTGATTGAAGATGATGAAAAACTGTGCGATTCTCTGAGCTTCTATCTGGAGCGCCAGGGGTTCACCGTGGATATATGCCACGACGGCGAGGAGGGCCTTCTTCTCATTCAGGAGCAGGCCCACGATCTGATCCTTTTAGATCGGATGCTGCCCTCCCTGGACGGCGCCTCTGTCCTGAAAAAAGCCAGAGCCGGACAGATCCACACACCGGTCATTCTTCTCACCGCTCTGGGGGAGGTAAATGACCGGATTGAGGGATTAAACTGCGGCGCCGATGATTACATGGTCAAGCCCTTCGACTTCGATGAGCTCACCGCCCGGATTCACTGTATCAGCCGCCGGCCGTCCCGCTGGGAGGGCAGTGAACGCCTCTCCTTCGGCGACATCACTTACGACGTCCTCCTCCATGAGCTCTCCGGCAACGGAAAAAAATTCGTCCTCTCCAAACGGGAGGGCGATCTGATAGAAATATTTCTGCGCAATCCGGGACAATCCCTGCCCCGGCCGCTGATCCTGTCCCGTGTCTGGGGGCCGGACGCCCCTGTGGAGGAAGGAAATCTGGACAACTATATCCATTTTATCCGCCGGCGGCTGCGGGCCGTCAGCAGCCGTGTGACCCTGCGGACCATCCGCGGCATCGGCTACTGTCTGGAGGATGCCCACAAGTAAACACTGCCTCTCTTTCCACTCCACCGCGGCCCTTGAAGTCCATGCAGGGTCAGGGCGGTGCCTGTCTGGGGGAAATTTCCATGATTAAACGATTGCAAATGCGGCTGACCGGGTTCTGTGCCGTCGTATCGGCCCTGATCCTTACCGCCATGAGTCTGCTCTGCCTGCATATTTCCGGAGAGAACATGGAGCAGAACGAATACCACACGTTCGAAAACTCCGTTTATTCTATTATCAGCTATCTGGAGAGCCAGTCCGTGATCTCCCACGAGTGGGTATTGCGCATGGAAAGCAGCCATGACCTGGCTCTCTGGCTCTATGACAACGGCAAACCCCTTCTGATCAACAGCCTGCCCTCCGCTTCCCATGAAAAAAAGCCGGCGCACGATACCGCTCTGGCCGACCTGGTCATTGCCGAGGCACAAAAAAAGAAAGGCCTGAACATCCTTTCTCTGAATACGTCCTATACCCTGACCCAACATACGGAATTTATCTTTACGGCCGGAAACGAACGGTATTACGCTTCCGCCCTGCTGATCCCCGGAAAAAAGGCCAGTCTGGGCGCCGTGGTTCTGCATCCGCTGACGGCCCAGACAGCCCAGATCCGCAGACAGCGCAGAGACTTTCTGGCTGCCGCCCTGCTGGCCCTGGCAGCTCTGACCGTCTTTTTCTGGTTTTTCACCGGCGCCATGCTGCGCCCCGTAGAAGAAAGCCGGAAAAAGCAGGCCCGCTTCGTGGCCGCCGCCTCCCACGAGCTGCGCACCCCCCTGGCCGTCATCCTCTCCAGCGCTGCGTGTCTGCAGGAGTTTCTTGACGAAGAAAAATCTCCTGCAAACGCAGAACCTTCAGATCCGGATGTCTCTGCGATTGCCCGCGGAGCTTCCCCGCAGCGTTTTCTGGATGCCATCTTCTCCGAGAGCCGCCGCATGAACCACCTTGTCCAGGATATGCTGCAGCTTGCCGGCATGGATGTCCAGACACCCCGCCTGCACTTGCAGCCGACGCCCCTTGACACTCTGCTCTTGGATGCCTGTGAAAAATATGAACCCCTGGCAGCCAAAAAGGACATCCGCCTGACGGTATCCCTGCCCGACGATGCCCTTCCCGATTGTCTCTGCGACCGGGAACGCATCCTGCAGTCCCTGGCCGTGTTGATCGATAACGCGCTGAGCTATACCCCCGCCGGGGGTATGGTGCGCCTGGCTCTGGCTATGGGCCACCGCCATTTTACGATCACGGTATCCGACACAGGCCCCGGCATCCCCGACAAAGATAAGGAAGCTGTCTTTGAACGGTTCTACCGCGCCGAATCATCCCGCTCCGACAAAGCCCACTACGGCCTGGGCCTGCCCATCGCCCGGGATATCGTGCGGCAGCACGGCGGCCGCCTTGCCGCGGCCGACGCGCCGGAGGGAGGAGCGGTGTTTGTTCTGGAATTGCCGTTGAGATACAAATAACAGATATTTTATAATCATCAGTCTACCACTGATATTCCCGATTCTGATGCATCGAAAATGGATCCCCGGCCGCTTTCCAGTCATTGAATTTTCATTTACAATACCTTTTTTCCATCTTCTGCATTTTTTCATTAACGGCAGTACATATATATGACTTCCATCCCGGTGCATCCAAAATATCCCTTTTGGTTTCACATAATAATATCAGCTCACGCAATTTCTCAGGATCCGCATGACCTGTCCGAAACATAGCCATAAAATACTCTCTATACTGTGCTAATGTGAGTGGAACAATATCCAATCTCTGTTTTATATCTCCGCGTGCATACCAGATTCCATGCCGGAATGTTTCTGCCGTATTTGTATCTATCTTCACTGCAATAAACATTCCATACACCGGTTTGTCATATTTTAAAACTGCGTCTGAGACATGCCTTCTTACCGGTTCTCCTTCCATAGCTTCCTGGCGTGATGATGTCGACATAGTAACTTCCGTCAAAATAGTAAAATCATTAAATTCACAATATAAATCACCTTTTCCGCCACCGGCAGCAGATACAGGAAGAAAGTCGGAATCCAGTTTAAACCCCCGTACTTCATACGGTTTATTGACCATATGGTCGATAGCTAAAGATGCTCTCCACAATATCCATTCCAAATATGCAGGAGTTTCATCCTTTGGCACTTCAATAACATTGTCATCATCATATGTACGTTTTCCCCCACCCTTGATCAATAGTTCCATATAGTCTGCTATTTCCTGCCATTGATTACATTGCTCTTTGGCATACCGGATCTCATCCGTTTGGGATAATACGTTTTCCAAACGCCGTCTTGCAATATTAATTTCTGATGCTGTATCCAACGGCAGATCGCTAATATCAAAGAGAATTTGCCTGCTCTTCATCTGCTTTATTAAATCCTTCAATAAAGCTCTGGCGGTAGCTACATTATCCGTTGGTAATTCTGCGCCTTCACATAGCCTCTTATACTGAATCATGATCGGCTCTTGATTCGATGTGGATTTTGCCAGTCTTTCAGCCAATATGTGTTTAGCCGGAGCTATGATCATTCCTCTGCCTTTACGCTGTAACACTCCCGGAATACGTAAATATCGCATATTCATATCACTATAGTCTAAAAAATTATCCGCCTTTTTGTTATAATACTTTCCACGTTCCGTAACCTCTTTCTTATCAAAATTACGCTTTGATGGTGCCTGTTTTCTGCGTATACGCAAATCCAGGATATTATTGACGACTTCTTCAATTGAATAGCTCGGATTTGTTGTATGTCCCCACAACGCAAATTCTATTCTTGTAATCTCAGAACTTCCTGTCCGTTTCTCCAGTTCCAGCATAATTGCTAATATCCATCGTAACGGTGAAAAATAAGAATTTCCGTCTGGCATAGCGAATTGTTCGACACTCATTGCTCTCAAATAGCACTCCTGTACTGCCGGATATGTATCTGCTTTTAAGAAAGTACGCCCGAATGGCGTTATATCGTCTAAATTTCCTAATTCGTCTTGTCTCCCATCTTTCTTCCTTATTTGTGGATAGATAAATCCGTTTTTTGAAAACATCAACCGCCATTTTCGGGCATGACTGCCAGATGCATCTTTTCCGGCTTCATTTTGAATAATTCCCTGATCATTAAGAAAATTCATAAAGCCAATTTCATTTTCATTTCCATGAAGCCTTCCCACATATGGAGAATTCGCAAATGCTTTAAATCCTTCCTGTATCCTATTTGGATTTCTTAATCCGGTGTTTCCCACCAACCATATATCTATTTTTTCCTCCATACGTCTTCTCCATCAAATCCAACAAATAAATATTCCTGTACCTTATTTCGATTTGTCTTGGCATGTTTTTGATTTCCAAATGAATATGTGTAATCTATGGGTACAACTTCCACATGTTCTTTGTACTTTGACATAAGTGAAACCATTTCATCTTGTGTCGGTTGGCTGTTTGAGGAATATGATACAATCAAAATACTGCTTGAAAACTTTTTGAACAATTTATCAAATGCATCTGCAGCGCCTTTTCTCGTTGAAAATGGTGTAGGATATGATTTAAACTTTTTTGTTACCGTATTTTCCTGTATCTCTACGCCTTTCCAATCCCGGGCCAATCCCTCGATGAAATGATATCTCCGCACATATTCATTATCAGATAATGGAGAATAGTATGGTGGATCTATATATACTAAATCCGGATGTTTTATTTTTATCTCCATGGCATCTCCATGTTTAGACCTATTCTCACATCCGTTATCGAAAATTGCATTATTAATACTTTCCACCGCTTCCAGGAATTGTTGTTCCAATGATTTCTGTAAATCTTTTCGTCCATCATTATACCGGTCCCCGGTATATGTAAAAATTCCTCTTGGTCTTTTCTTCGTACAAGCTCTAATCAAAGCCGTCATTGCAATTGCTTTCTTATATGGATCTCTAATTCCGGCAATATTCGTTCGCAAAATATCTATTAGCTTATTTTCTTCATCTTTAAAATATAAGTCCCGAAACGTATTTTCTACAAAGTGATCAGACTCTTTTTGCTCAATCAGTAATTTTTTTGCTTCCTCCAATGGCAATATAACACTATTATTCTCCACCATTGCTTTTGCAAAAGTTGCTGACATCGCCATATAATCATTACTAATCACAGTCTTTCCCTGAGCTTTGAACATATAGCCGACAATCCCGGAACCTGAAAGCAAATCCACTACCGTATTAAAATTAAACTGCGAAGCTACTGCCCAAATTTGAGGCAACAATTTACTTTTAGATCCCATATATCTGGTTGCAGGATATTTCATCACCTGTTCCGGTAAAGGTTTCGGAACTATTTTTAATAAGGTTTTCTGCTTCGGCAATATATCTACAATAACATCCTCGCCTTTTCTTTTGCCTCCATTACAGGAAATATATCTTTTGGTTTGAATGATCTCAATTTTATAATCTGCATACAACTCATGAACCAATGGATGATTAGAATTTGTCAATATCACATGGCAGCCTAATTCCTGCAATCTTCTGACTTCATTAGCCAATTCCACATGATCCTCTTCATAAAATTGTTCTTTAGTGTACCTTTTGAAATCAGAATATTCTGAAACCGGTAAGTATGGCGGATCTAAAAAAACAAAATCTCCCGGTTCCGCGTATTCTTTTAATACCGATAAATAATCACCATATGTTATAGTTGCTTTTTTCAGTACCTCTGATGCAGCATATAAAGCTTCCTCATCGCAAAATTTTGGTGCTTTATACTTTCCATACGGAACATTAAACTGTCCTTTCTTATTAACACGATACAAACCATTAAAACATGTTTTATTCAAATAAATAGTCCTTGCCGCCGCTTCTTCTTTTTTTAACTTGAGCCAATCTAAAGAACGCACCTCATAAAAATCTTCTTTAGTATTTTTATATTTTTTCAAAAATGCAATAACATTCTCTACGTGACCGGCAACTTGCTGATACATATTGATCAATTCCGGATTACTATCTGCGATTATTGCTTTATCCGGATTTAATGCAAAAAACAATGCTCCTCCACCAACAAATGGCTCTATGTATTTTCCATATTTTTGAGGAATTTTAGGCATGATAGCACCCAGCATCTGGGTCTTTCCGCCGGCCCATTTTATAATAGGCTTCGCCTGTATATATTTTTCTTTCTTTAAAGCTTGTTCCATCACGCCTTTTTCCCTTCGATCTCTATGATTTCCATAATATCGCTGATATCACATTTTAAAGCCGTACAAATCTTCACCAGGACATCTGTAGTAACATTCTCATTTTTTCCAAGCTTTGCTACTGAAGTATGGCTAATACCTGCAGCTACACATAAATCTTTCTTTTTCATATCTCTGTCGATAAGCAATTTCCACAATTTTTTGTAACTAACAGCCATATTTTAACTCCTAAATCAACTTTCTAAAGTATTGTTATAGCGTTATTCTACCATGTGATTTCAGCGTTATCAATATTAATTTCAGCGATCGCAGATTTTTGCACGAACTTTTGTTTACTTTTCACGGGCAATATCATTTACTTAAGCCGTCACACACCTGTGGAAACCTTCGGCGGGATCCTGATCCATGACCATGAGGCATGTTTTTACAGCTATGGCTCCGATCATCAGGAGTGCATGGTACACATAGAACGGTACCTTAAGGACAGCATAGAAAATGAAAAAAACCTTACATGGAACGGGCAGATGCCAACGCTTATACAGTGCCGAAGCACCCCCATTTCCTAAACCCTCTTGCAAAATCGGCAATGTCGGTTTATAATCATCTTAGAACCCGAAG
>DPJQ01000196.1 GCA_003542935.1 Lachnospiraceae bacterium
GCCGATATACATACCCGGCCTTTTCCTGACCGCTTCCAGCCCCTCCAGGACGGCTATGCTGCTGGCATCATATGTTGTTGCTTTAGACATAAATACATACTCCTTCTACATACAGAAAACAACGCTTTTTCTCATACTCCGATATACCGAAAAAATCTGCGTACCGTCCGTTTCGGGCGGCGCGCAGCCTTTTCATTTGATATAAAATCCTTTTATAATCACGTTTTCCGGTCTCTATTTTTTAGAGATGTCACCTGGGCAGTAAACGCATCTGTCATGGTATAGTAATATAACGATACCCACTATACCCGCTATACACATATTTCCCGGATGATACTTTTGTATACGCACGGGCACGCACATAATACCGTGTTCCCGTTTTCAACCCGGTAATCGTTTTACTTATTGCCGTTGTCTTTTTTGCTTTTACACTCTTGGTAAATCTGGCATCCTTAGCGTACTGTATCTCATATCCGGTGGCCCCTGCTATTTTTTTCGCTATATTGACTCTGACTTTACCGGCGCCTGCACGGCTCATATTCTTTATCGCCGGCTTTGTCAGTCTGACCCATTTAGCATACAGGGTATAGTTGGTGGTTTTCCCTTTGGCAATCTTTGTGATTTTCGCAGTCAGTTTTCTGTTCGTGTACCATCCGCCAAAAGCATACCCACTTCTTGTCGGTGTATAAAGAGTCCTGCCGTTAGAACTATAGTAATAGCTCTTATTCTTGCTGTTATTCTTTCCTCCGTTTAGATTATATTTAATAGTGTATCGGCCCACATAGACCGTACAGCTGACCGACGCGCCGAAACCGTCTTTCGCAGTGGCCGTAATCCTGGCCGAACCGGATTTTACAGCTTTCAGCATACCGTTACTGTCCACCGTTACCACACCGGTATTCGAACTCTTCCAGGTAACTCCGGGACTGGAAGAAGAAGAGGGAGAACAGGATGCCGTAAGGGTTGCCGTGGATCCTGCTTTCTTCAGACTGATGCTGGTCTTATTCAGCGTGATTGCTGTGACAGGTTTATCTGCAATGGAGACAATGCAGGAAGCAGTCTTGTCCGAACCGTCCATAGTCTGGGCAGTAATCACCACGGTTCCGTCAGACAGGGCTGTCACCAGACCATCCTCCACAGTGGCCACAGATAAATTCGAACTTGTCCACACCAGATTGGGAGAAGCCCCGCTGGGTGTGACGGTTGCGTTTAGTTTCAGCGTGTTCCCAATACCGGAAATTGTAGCTGAACTTCTGTCCATGCTTATGCCGGTTGCCTGCTGCACATCGCCCATAGAGCCGCTTACGTAAGATGCATAGGCCAGACTGCACCAGCCGGTACGTCCGTTGTAAGTGGTTTTTCCCCACGTTTTCCCGTCCACATCCGCTTTTTCGACGACACAAATCACTTTCCCTTTAGAGACTGTTCCCACAACGCTGTAAGAAGTACCTGCACCTTCACGTAAATTCAGGCTGTTGGCCGTAATCTGCCATAATTCGCCGCTCCCGATCTCCTCGGGAGGAAGAGACGGCGTCTGGGTACTGGGGGTTGACCCGTTTCCGTTAATTTTTACCACCGCGCGTTTTGACCAGGTGCCCAATGTCCATACGGCCCGCAGATGATCGTTATTATGGGCGTCTATCACCGGTACGCCGGAGGCATTGACACCCACACAGATGGCTGCATGGGAATAACGCCCTTTGCTTGAACTATAGTAAAAAACAGGATTGCCCGCCGTCACGCTGCTGACCATTTTATCGGGATCCGCATTCACCACAGCGGTTCCGCAATACTGTGACACATAATTGAATAATCCATCTGCCATCGACCAGGAACCGGTGCGGGTACATTTACCGTCTGCTCCCCTTCTGAAATACCAGTTGTCGGTCATAGGCAGGCCTCCCGCATAGAGACACTGGGAAACAAAATTCGCACAGTCCCCACCGATAGAATTGTAATTTTCATAAGCCGGATTATAGCTTGTGGCATACTTATCCGCATATGCCACCGCATCCTGGTACGAGTATGTATAATTGACCGCCTGTACGGCAAACGTGTTGGAAAGAGGCCTGAAAAATGCGGTAAACGTATTTTGGGCCGGGGAAAACAGCCCATCCGTCTCCGGTGCCTGCCTCCCTATCAGATCCACAAAGATCGAAGCACTCTCCTGCCCATCCGGAGTATCCTCTGTCGGATTCTCATTTATATAGCTATCTGCAGCCGGTTCCTCTACAGCCGCATTATCCTCCGCCGGTTCTGCCGCTTCCGGTTCATCTGCAGAAATATCATCATTTGGCGGAACATCTTTATCGGATGCCACATCCGAACCGGTCACTTCACCGGAAACGGATCCCTCACTCTGATCACTGCCGTTATCCGGCTTTTTATCCGCATCCGCGTCGGAACCGCTTTCCTGGCCGGGATCTTTGTCTGCCGCATCCTGGTCGCCCAGAGGCTTATTCTCACCGGATCCTTCCTGGTTCTCTGAATCGCCATCCTTCTCTTCGCTGTCATCCGCAGAACCGTCCTCCTGGGAACCGGAACCGTCTGAATCACCCTGTTTCCCGTCTTCCTGGGATCCGCCGGCTCCGTCATTACCGGATATTTCCCCGCCGGCCGGCAATTCGTCATCTTTCTGCGTCCCGTCTGCATCTGTCGAACCACCGTTGATATCATCCGAATCTGCTTCATCGGCCGAATCTTTCGGAGCATCCGTATCTTCATTTCCTGAAACGTCTTCGGATGATGCAGGTTCTTTCCGGATAAAATTCTCCCCGTCCTCTGTTTTCCACGAATCCCGAACGAGAATCCATCCGTCCTCTTTAGCTTTGAACACCATCTGATGATCAAAACCATAGCCGCTGATATCTTTCCTGCCGTTTATCTCATAGGTCATATAGACCCATTCATAAACGGAAAGTGTAATCTCATCCTCCGCCTCTTTGACGTCCCGTACCTGGAGCATGGGCTGTACTTTCAAAATACTGCCGCCATAAGGATTTATATTTCCCTGAAAATACTCCCAAAGCTTTTTATGGCTGTTTTCCACAGCGGCATCCATGAGACTGCCGTCAACGGAACTGTTTTTCGCTCTGGTCCGCACGTAAGAATCCAATATGCGTACAAGTCCCGCACTTAACGATTCATCGGAAAAACTCTCCTCTAACAGGGAATAATCCTGTTTCATATTTGCCGCCGCCGCAGAGATCTCCGCATACCCTATTTCACTGGAATGGCCAAACAGCCACTCGATTGTTTTCTGGAAACTGCTGTTCTGCCAGCTGCCACTCCCGGCAGTCACCGGCATGACATCCGCAAACAATATTGTAAATGCAAGAATACATGCTACTATTCTTCTTTTCATATGTTCTTTTATTCCCCTTTTGGTAAACAGTATTCTGTTAGATTCGTTATATTAATTAACAATACCGTAATTTTTCCGTAAAATCAAGAGGAAATATGTGTCCAAAAAAAGAATTTTTAAAGTAATTGTAATAAAGGGCCGTCCGCCGGGACAGCCCTCTTTTAAAATCTCACTCAATTCTATATAAATCCGCAATGATATCGGCACATTTTTCCATTCCATACATCCCGCTGTCCAGACAGACATGGTAATTGGACGCGTCCGCCCAGTCCCTTTCGGTATAGTACCGGTAGTGGCTGGCCCGTTCCCGGTCTTTCCGGTTCAGTATGCCGTCCACTTCCTTCGGGCTGTATCCGTAGTTTTCCACGGCTATTTTTTTCCGGTGTTCTTTGTCGGAGTGGATAAACACATTCAGTACATCTTCCCTTTCCGCCAGGAAATAATCCGCACAGCTCCCCACGATGATGCAGGGCTCTTTATCGGCCAGCTCTTTGATTACCCTCCCCTGAGTCATAAAAAGCTGATCCTGCAGGGACATTCTCTCCTGAGAAAATGTATTGTAAGCGAACGTCAGGCTGGTAGCTATATTAAACAACAGGCTGTTTGTCACCTTCTCACCGTTTTCTTCAATAAAATCCGTCGCAAACCCGCTCTCTTTTGCTATCATCTCTATCAACTGCTGATCATAACATTTGATTCCCAGCCGGTCTTCCAGCATATGTCCGATTGTCCTTCCTCCGCTGCCGTGTTTACGGCTGATCGTTACCACTCTTTTTTTCATAGGCCGCCTCCTTTTCAGACAATAAATATGTAACGGTTCAGTGTATATGCAAACCTGCTGAACCAATGTCAGTAACTTAAGCCAGTTCCCAGCTGGCG
>DPJQ01000224.1:0-9654 GCA_003542935.1 Lachnospiraceae bacterium
CCAATTATATATATATATATTATGATAGGAGCGTTTAAAATTCGAAAAATATTTATCAAATTAAAATGGTTTGTCTTTCTGATCAAACTCGTTTTATAATACCTGTCCTACACAAAAAGGAGAATTATCATGGATTTCGAAGTAGGCAATGTCCTCAAACGGCTGCGCAAAAAGAATAATCTTACCTTAAAAAACATGGCGGAAAAAACCGGCCTTTCTGCAGGGTACCTGAGCCTGCTGGAACGTGGCCTGTCCAGCCCCACGCTCAAAAACCTAAACAGTATCTGTCAAGCAATGAACGTTACCATGGCCGACCTGATCCTGGATATCAGCGCAGAAGATAACATCGTTAACAAAAAAGGAAATCGCCATGAGCTCCTAAATGAAAAGGGTTACCATTATGAAGTGCTCACTCCTCATCCTGACGCCATGCAGACCATTCTCATGACAGTCACCGACAATAAAGAACATATCTCCTTTTCTCACATTGCTGACGAAATCGGATACATAATATCAGGAACGATCACCATGATTGTCGAGGGCGATTCCTATGAGCTGGAACCAGGAGACTGCATTTATATTGCTGCAAACCGCCATCATGGCTACCAAAAAACCAGTGAAGAAGACTGTGTCAGCATCTGGTTCTACAACAACACGGATTCCACTATTGGCGTACACGACCAGGTTTGATACAGCCGTGCAAAAAGCTCTGCCCCGATTATCATGGACAGAGCTTTTCACTTTACTGAAGGACTTGTGATACTATAGCAGAATAAACTGCCATCACTTACTTATCTCCAGACTGATCAGAATGGCAGACTAATCGGTCATAGATACTATAGCACTGATTTCGATATCCATGCCACCCCATATCTCTGAGGCCACCGTTTTTCTCGCCGGAGGACATGTAAAAGGAAAAAATTCCGCATATGCCCGATCCATCTCACCAAACAACTCCATTGAAGAAAGCGTGATGTCAAAATATACAATATCCTGGAGTGTTCTTCCCATATCCCGTAAAATCCCCTGGATATTCCCCAGAACCCTGCGGGTCTGCCCCGCTATACCGTCTTTAACATATTCTCCGGTTCCAGCATCATAAGAAATCTGGCCGGAAATAAAAGCATACGAACCGGAGATGACCGCTTGGGAAACGGTAGGAGATGGAATATACGCCTTCCCCGATTCAAATTTTCTGTTCATTCTGTTCCCTTTCACCCATATATCGGCATCTAACACTTATATGCTTCTGTAAAGATCTTTACCTATGTAGCTAACCAGCACATCCTCCTGCTCTTTTGTAATCTCCACCGGCTTATAAGAGGCAATCCGCTCTTCAATCTGCTCACCAGCCAGCTGTTTGGCACTCTTGCCGCCGCTGTTTACCCAACCGGCGTACGCCGTTTTACTGAACAATTTCGGAGTATACAGCTCATCATGAAGATACTCTAAGGTATGATCTGCGTCAATATACTGACCACCAGGCCCTACCTCTGCGATATTATTCAGTTCCTCCTGATCCATATACATCTGGATTCCACCGGTAATCTTACCGAGCATCTCAATATTCTGCTCATCCAGAAGAAATTTTTCATAACTTAATGTGGAAAAAGATTCCATAACGCCACATGCATGCAAGATAAAATTACTGCTGGATATCATAGATGCCATCATGGTCATAGTAGACTCCACACCACACTGCCAATCCACCAGCTTAGAATCTGCCAGTGCGCCGCCGGTACGGCAGGGAAGTTTATAATACTGTGCCATAGCAGCGGACGCGAAAACAAACAATGCCAACTCAGGGGAACCAATAGTAGGTGTCACAAAACGAAGATCACAACCGCCAGAAGTATTGCCATAAAGTACGCCGATTCCCGGGCTGAGAAGCTGCGCGTATACAATTCCGGCCAGTACTTCCGCATTATTTACCACCACAGTGCTTGAAAGAGTGATCGGGCTGGTAGCACCCGGCATAGAACAGCAGGCAAACATCATCGGTTGATGGTTTTCCGCACAAATCTTAACGGCTTCCAGCATTGTATCGTCATATTTCAATGGGGAAATCACGTTAATAATCCCCAGCATCACACTCTCTTTTATACCATAAAACCGCTGAGTCATTTCAATACAATTAATGGTATGGTTTGGAGCTGTCGTCAGGCCAATCAGAGGTTTATCCGTATACTTCAGGCACACTGCCATCTGATAGTCGCGGACAATGTCCCGTGCAATATCAGCAGGCTCTATCAAATTAGGGTTGAGCATATCCATTACACGGCTATTATGATGTATCTTCTGGAAATTTTTATAATCTTCCGCAGTATTCCGATGCCGGTCATTGCCGCGCCTTACAAACAAAGGCCCGGATGCCGGTGCCAGAATCTGGTTTTCCTTGCCCACTGTCACGGATTTGCCGTTTCGTCCTGTAACCGTAAATACTTCCGGCGCTGTGGAAAGCGCATTCTCCAGCATTTCCCTGCTGATATACACTCTCTCCCCCTCTACCTTTGCGCCATGACTTTTAAATACTTCACGGCAATAAGGCTCCATAAAATCCACGCCCACATGCTCCAATACGTACACGGACATCTCATGAATCTTCTCGCATTCTGCCCGAGTCATAAAGTTTCCTCTAACTTCCATCACATATTCCTCCTTTACTTGAACCTGTATTGTCATGGTTCCCACGTATCTGCCAAACCGTTATCATGACATCATTCTACGTTCTTCACATTTTCTATGTTTCCGCTTCCTGCTTCTTCTAAAACGGCCTCCGGTTCCATCTCTGCGGCCTCCACATATTTCTTTTTAATAAACATGCGCCAAAATCCCAAAATCACTATACTTTCCAAAATCACCACCGGAAAACCAACCAGAAGTTTCACGGCTTTTGCTCCATCCAAACCACCAAACAGGATAAACAGAATCGTGACCGCCAGCATCAAAATACCCCAATAAATCTGGATGCCCTTCGGCGCATCTTCTTCATCATCTTCCCGTGTAGTATTTTTCAGACTCATTTTGGCTACAGTCGAAGTAATAGCATTAGCCAATGTAATAAAGGAAATCACCACTATAACCAACATAATAGCTTTCATAATCGTCGCAAGAGGAAGGGTTTCAAACAATGTCAGCATAACAGCCTCATATCCCTTTTCCTGGATCACAGCATACAGGTCGACAGCACCGCTGATCTGCGCATGGGCGGCAAGTCCGCCGAACAGCCATGTCCAAATCATGCAGAATACGCCGGGCGCCACCATATTCACAACGATAAACTGTCGCAGTGTCCTGCCTTTGGCCAGCCTGGCCAGGAAAAAAGCCGTTGTCGGGGCAAAAATAAAATAATCAATATACCACAGCCAGTTCCACCATACCGACCATTTGTCCGCGCCAAGCCTCGGTTCTGTAAATGTGATATATTTAAAGAAATTCACCACCAGATCCCCGGCAGCTTCTGTGCCCAGATTGCACGAAAAGATCGTGGGCCCGAAAACCGCCACAAATACCAACAGCAAAATAAACAATTTGGCGTTATTATCCCCCAACCACTGAATCCCCTTTTTGAGCCCAGACACGCTGGACACAATATAAACTGCCGCTATCACCACCGCGATAATGACCCAGGTGACAGCTGTGTTGGGGACGCCAAACAACTGACCCAAACCATCGGACACCTGTAGCACCCCATATCCAAAAGAACCGGCCACACCGCCGACAATAGCAAAAGTCACGATACCGTCCAGAATGCTCCTAAATTTATATACCTTTTTACCGGCCAGAGGATACAACGTGGCAGAAATACTAAAAGGCTGTTTCATGTTATGATACACATAAGCCGCCACAATGCCTGCCGCTACATACACGGCATAAAGTGTGATTACCCAGTGGTTCATGGTCTGGGCCTCGGCCCAGATCAGCGCCGGATGCGAACCGGCTTCCAACCCGGCACCCACCGCCGGATTGTAGGTATACTCAATGACCTCCGCAGCTGGCCAGAATACAATGCCCATCCCCATCCCGGCGCATACCGACATTCCCCACCAGGTAAAAGTTTTAAACTCTGGCTTTGCGTCCGGTCCCCCGAGACGGATTTTTCCATATTTCGAAAACAGAAAATACAGAGCAAAGATAAAACACATTAACGTAAGCAAGTTTAAAAGCCATCCTAAATTGTCACACAGAAAATAAACAATGGCATTGATATATCCGATAAACCCTTCCGAATCGATCAAACTAACCAAAAAAATTAACGCAAATATTACCGTCGAAATACCAACGACGACTTTGTCTATCTTAAATTTCTTTTTTTCCATATTTGTCACCCCGCTTTTATAGCATGTCCATCTTCCGCGGCTTAATTCCCTTCTACCGACTCCTCTAAACCGCAAATATATAGTTTCTCATCTATTGCTACTGTCTGGTAATCACAACCATCCCCGTATCTCCGTCGATTTCCACATGATCCCCAGTCCGGATTACAGAAAAAATGTCCACATCTTCTGGAAAGTCCGCTACAGCGGGAATCTCAAGAGCTGCCGCTGCCACTCCGCAGCGGGAATCTATATGTGAAAAAAGCCATCCCGCTGGAGAAAACCCGGCCACTGCAGCCGAATGGAAGTGGCCAGACCACCCTGTAGAGCCTTTTCCATAAGGAATCACCAGAATTTTTCCCTTGATGCTTTTCCCTTCCTCCGGGTGTCCGGCCTCTATGATACACCCTGTTTCCTCACTGACACCGGCCCATCCCTGAATACTGTCCGGGCATACCAGAGCCTTACCCGCAGCTTTGCCAGGATATGCCGGACGGCCTTTCAAAACAATACGTTCCGACACGGTTGCACCTCCCATCTTCCTTTAATTGCCGCTTCCACACACTTTTCAGTATCACCGTAAAATATCTTACATCCCCTGGATGACAAGTCACTGTGATAATAATGGGCCTGTTTTGCCCCATCGACAGCTACGCCCGTCGTAATACGGTCATAAACCGTACGTCCGCACACCAGGGGGCAGGCGCTGTTGAGCAGATAGGCGCCGGCCTCTTTGATAATCGCAGCATAGCCGTTGACCTCGGCAAGCTGCTGGATCGCCATATCCGTCCAAATTTGCAGGCTCACGCCGTCGGCAACTTTTCTGCCTTTGAGTATAGCTGCCACCGCCCTGATTTCCGCTAGGGAATAGTGGGGGCAGCCCAGCACAACCATCTGCAGATCCGCACTGCCCGCGTCGCAGTTTGCCCTGACTGCATCTTCATAATCCTCCAGGGTAATCGTCTGGCGTTTTTTCGGTTCGTATCCCGCCAGAGCCTCCTCCAGTGTTCCGGCCTCGGCCGTACACCCCACAATATGGCAGATCTCACAACCGCTGGTAGTTGCCAAAGAGGAAAAACATTTTTTCAGCTTATCCAGATCCGGCTTTTTAAAATCGCCCACCAGGACAGGACGCTCATTACCCTCTGTCAGCTTTTTACCCAAAGCGTAACCGATCATATCCCAGTCCAGCGGCGTCTCAGACGGACAGCAGATTTCAACCACATGAGTAGCATAGCGGTTTTCTTTGATATGAAGGCCCCACAGCGGCGTCCGGCCACAGATCGCCGACCAGGCCGAAGCCTCCAGGCCGTCCGCATTCGCGCAGGCACCCAGAATAGAATTGCACATCAATATATTGCTGGATTCTGTAGACACAAAATGCTCGCCGCGTAAGGGCAGCCATCCGCTCAGATACGGTGTACAACTCCCGGCAATGCTAACCCCGGCTTCTCTGGTCAGTTCCAGGAACTTGCGGTTCTTATCAAATACCTCTTTGGAAATACCGACCGGCTCATGGCAATAGTGGTCACAGGGGCCTACGCAGGTCTGGGCAAAACACTCCTCGCTAAACGAATCCAGCTTGTAGACGTTCTCATTGTCACATAAAACCATCTTCGAAAAGATTTCATCATAATCCTCAGATTCCACTGCATCCAGATAAGGATGATAGCCAAAATAAACCGTAGCCTTGGATACCGTGCATAGCTCCTTTGCACCAAGCGCATTAGCATAATCCACTATTTTATGGATAGCACGCTGTTTAAACGCGCCCATTCCGCCGTCGTACATTTTCTGCTCATACTCGGTCAGCTTTACCATATTTGTTCCCCTTTCTTTCTAATAATGGACGTTGTTTTCATAAAAATGTGATCCCGGAAATTCGGTAAACGTCACCTGCACAAAATCTTTTCCCTGCATCTTCATAAATTCCGTTACCGCTTTTGCAACTGCGTCGCAAAGTTCCTGGGGCCGCGGCATCCAGTAAACATCCACGGCTACCTCCTGAGGCGCATCCACCCGTTTTACCGGTGAGTGAAACACCTTCACATACTCGGCTTTTACGCCGGCGCTGTCGGTCACCGTCTGCTTAAGCATCGGCGCCATTGCTGTTAATTCTTTTTCTTTTACACCTCTTACCGTAATATGTGGCATCGTTATTTATCCTTTCTTTATTATCATTTCGAACACCTAAACAGAAGCTCTTCCCAACGGCGGTCAACCTCTTTCTGGAACGCCTCAATCAACTCTTCATTTCCTTTTTTAAAGAGATGCTTAAATCTCCCCTGGGGACGCAGGAAATCTTCAATGGGTTTTTTATTCTTCGGCTCATAATTCAGGATCCATTTTCCTTCCACTACCTCAAATAAAGGCCAATAGCAAGTCTCCACACCCAGCCTGCAAATTTCCATAATATTCGGCGTACGATAACGCCACCCCCTTGGGCAGGGTGCCATAATATTTAAAAACGCAGCACCCGGGGTATAAATCGCTTTCTCCGCTTTGAGATGTAAATCCTTGAAGTTTTTCCAGAAAGTAGTCTGGGCCACGTAAGGTACATCATGGGCAGCAATAACAGAAGCCAGATCCTTGCGATTCTGTATCTTGCCGTTACTGTTTTTCCCCACGGGTGTAGTGGTAGTGTCCGCAAACAATGGCGTGGCAGAAGAACGTTGAATCCCTGTATTCATATAGGCGCCATTATCATAGCAAACATACACAAGATCATGATTTCGCTCCATCGCGCCCGACAAAGACTGAAAGCCGATATCATAAGTGCCTCCATCGCCGCCAAAAGCAATGAATTTATAGGTTTCATCCAACCTTCCCCTGCGTTTCATCAGGTTATAGGCTCCCTCCACTCCACTCAGAGTAGCGCCTGCGTTCTCGAATGCATTGTGGATATAGCTGTCCTCCCACGCCGTATACGGATAGGTAAACGTGGACACTTCCAGACAGCCTGTCGCGTTGGCAATCACAGCTTTATCTTCTTCATGAAGCCCCCGCAAAACGTTACGGACAGCAATTGTGCCGCCGCACCCGGCACACATCCTGTGCCCACTGCTCAAACGTTCCGGCTTATTCATTGTATCTTTAAAATTATACGCCATTTTTCGTCTCCCTTACTCTCTGATTCCCAGATAACGATAGGCCTCTCCTGCTCTGCCATCCGAAGCAATCTGTTTTAAAGCCGCGAATACTTCCTTGATGCTCTCAACGCGCACATCGCGCCCACCGAGGCCGTAAATATAATTGACGGCCAAAACCCTGCTTCCCGCCCTGTACAGCGCAGCCATCACATCCGCACCCAGAGGACCGCCATGGTTGTTGTAGCTCTCCGCCCGATCCATAATGGCAACTGTTTTTACGTGCTTAAGCGCCTCGGCAATGGCTTCGGCCGGGAATGGACGGTAAAGCCGGAGCTTTAAAAGCCCTGCCTTCTCACCGTCGGCCCGAAGCTCATCGACAGCATCTTTTGCCGTTCCCGCCGCAGACCCGATCATAACCACCGCATAATCGGCATCCTCCAGCCGGTATGCCTCAAACAGTCCATATTCCCTGCCGGATAATCGGGCAAAATCTCCTGCCGTCTCCAAAACAGCCGTTTCTACATACCGCATGCCTTCTGCCTGACTTCGTTTTGCTTCCATATAGTAGTCTGTAACAGCATAAGGGCCGACAGCCAGCGGACATTTCGGATTTAACAAATAATTTTCCGGTTTATACTCACCTACAAAAGCTTTTACATCCTCATCCTCCAGCAGTTCAATATTCTCCACCGCATGGCTGGTGATAAAACCATCCTGACAAATCATAATGGGCAGTCGCACACTCTTGTGTTCAGAAATACGGAACGCCTGTACCATATTATCGTACGCTTCCTGGTTATTCTCCGCATAAATCTGGATCCACCCTGAATCCCGAGCCCCCATGGCATCCGAATGGTCGCAATTAATATTAATTGGGCCGGACAATGCGCGGTTCACCAGTGCCAATACTATCGGCAGTCTGTTGGATGCCGCTATGTATAGTTCTTCCCACATGTAAGCCAGTCCGCAGGAGGATGTTGCCGTTAGAGCTCTGGTTCCCGCAGCAGAGGCGCCAATAGCCGCGCTCATAGAACTATGTTCACTCTCCACCGTGATAAATTCCGTATCTACTTGCCCATTAGCAACAAAAGAAGCAAAATACTGAGGAATCTCTGTGGAGGGTGTGATGGGAAACGCCGGAAACACATCCGGGTTAATCTGCCGCAGGGCAACCGCCACTGCCTCATTTCCCGATAAACGATCTCTCTTAGCCATCTTATTCTACTCCTTCCATAGTAATCGCCCCGGCCGGACATGCTTTCACGCAGATACCGCATCCTTTACAGTGGTCGTAATCAAAGGCTCCCCGTTTTTTATCTACAACAGGAATACAGCTGTCCGGGCACACCGGTGTACACAACAGGCACTGCGTACATTTGCGTTCATCAAACTGTGGTTTTACCGATGACCACTCTCCGGTGAGGAATTCTCTGGACACGCCGGCTCCTGCAATCATCATTCCCTCTGTCAAATCTTTCCAGGATACCTTTGTTCCCAGCTTTTTTATATCCGACACTGCCATTACCGCACCTCCTCAAATGCCATTTCAAGAGCTTTCATATTCCCCGCAATTACTTCCGGCTTATTGGCGAATTTATGCCTGAAAGACGCCTGCATTTCTTTCAAAAAGGTTTCCTTTTCCATAATCCCGGCCACCTTTACAACTGCCGCCAAAAGAGGGGTATTGGGAAAATACCGACCTAATGCTTCAAGAGATATTTTTTTTGCATCCACGGTATATACTTTGCCCTTGTATCCCCCCAACCCTTTAACCATTTCCTCCTTACCTTTCTCCGTATTGATAACGATAGCGCCATCTTTCGCCAATCCGGCTGTTACATCGACAGAATCCAACAAACTGTCGTCCACCACTACAACATACCGGGGAGAATAAATATTGGAATGTACACGGACAGGTTTTTTACTGATCCGGTTATACGCCGTGATCGGAGCCCCCATCCGCTCCGGCCCATATTCTGGAAACCCCTGCACATAGCTTCCGGTATTAAAAGCCACATCCGCCAGAAGCAACGCCGCCGTCTTAGCCCCCTGCCCGCCGCGGCCATGCCATCTGATCTCAATTGTATCGTTCATAATTACCTCCTACTTTTTTCAGACACCCTGCCAAATTTCCGACGCCTGACTGTCTTTCCACCTGATTCTTTGCCAAGTATCCCAGAGTTATTTCCATACACGATGTGTACGCGCCGAAACAACTTATGTAAAAATCGACCGCAAAAATTTATATA
>DPJQ01000224.1:9962-10826 GCA_003542935.1 Lachnospiraceae bacterium
CGCAAAAATTTATATATATAAACTTTATGTTAGTAATATTAGCACATGTTTTTTATATAATCAAGTTTTTTCTCTTCAAAAATTTATATTTGTAAATTTTAACAAAATTTTTTAATATATTTGTTTGTTACAACAAAAAGAGACGCTGGATATAAATCACAGCGTCTCATTCTATATAAAACTACCTTTTTCTCACAGCGGGCAGAATATCGCCAGCAGGGAATGCGTATCCATCTTCTTACAGATCCTGCCATAAGCATCGCCCCGCAGACCAATTGCGTTGGCTTCGTCCGTATCAATATGGGCAGCCGTCGCATAGTAAGGGCTAACACGTACAATCACATCACCCAGTATGGCGGAACGTTCTTCTGTCTCAATTTGCAGACCAACCATTTCTTTATCTCTGACCCCCAGTGCGGCGGCATCCTCCGGCGTCATATGCACATGCCGTTTTGCAACAATCACCCCTTCCGTGATCTCCTTTTCCCCTGCGGGCCCGACCAGCTTACAACCGCCACTCCCCGCAATGTCTCCGGATTCCCGAACCGGCGCAAAAAGACCCATCACGCGGGCATCTGTCAGAGAAATCTCCACCTGGGTGTTTTCTCTGACCGGTCCCAGCACAGACATTTTCATGCTTCCGCGGCTTCCTACCACCTCCACTTTTTCCTCACAGGCATACTGCCCCGGCTGACTGAGCGCTCTTTTTTCTATAAGCCGATATCCGCTGCCGAACAGAAGCTCCACATCCCGCTCAGAAAGATGAATATGCCGGGCAGACATCTCAATCAATATCTTATTTTCCACTGTAATCCTACACTCCCTGTATTTATTTTCTTTTAAAACCTGCCTTATGTATGCAGA
>DPJQ01000289.1:0-5037 GCA_003542935.1 Lachnospiraceae bacterium
TCACCGCAGCGTTGCCCCAGCCCGCACAGAACTTATCTGGCACAGATGGCGGCGTCCGGGCTCAAGTAAATGACATTGAAGCTGAACTGTAACTCAAAATCCTCTCAATAATTCCCCAAAATCCGCAGATAATCCGCGTCCTGTCGGATACCCCGCAGGGCGTTTTTCACAGCGCTGTCCTTCAGGTTTCCCTCGAAATCTACGAAAAACCGGTACTGCCAGGGGGATTCCGGTATGGGGCGGGACTCGATCATCGTCATGTTCAGCCCGTTGTAGATGATATGGGACAGCAGACTGTACAGGGAGCCGCTGGCATGCTTGTAGTCAAAACAGATGCTGACCCGTTTGGCGTCTGCTCTGAACATCTTGTTCCTTGATACGATGATGAACCTGGTGGAATTCTGGTCGTCAAAATAAATCTTGTTATCCAAAATCTCCAGGCCGTACAGCTCCGCCGCGTATTTGCTGGCGATGGCCGCCTGGCTTTTGTCCCCGTCCTCCATGACCTTTTTTGCCGCGGCAGCGGTGTTGGAATACTCCTTGATCTCCCACTGGGGGTATTGGTCCAGAAACACTTTACACTGGGACAGCGCCTGGGAATGGGAATATACCGTGCGGATATCCTCCTTTTTCGTTCCCGGAAGCCCCAGCAGATTGTGTTCCACTTTAAGGATCAGGTCATCCACAATGGTGATATTGGCCGTCATCAGCAGATCATAGATATCCGTGACGATCCCGGCAGTGGAATTTTCGATGGGCAGAACACCAAAGTTGGCCTTCTTGTCTATGATGGCCTCTATGGCTTCCCTGAAAGTCTTTACATGGAAACAGTCCACGTTTTTCCCAAAGTACACGGACATGGCGGCAAAACTGTACGCACCCTCCACACCCTGGAACACCACCTTCTTATGTTTATAGACCTCGTCGATCTCCTCAAAACCAAGATCTTCCTCCACGCCGTTTTCCGTCAGGATTTGGTATTGCCGCTTGCGGCTGATGGAGATGATCTGTTTAAGCACCTCCTGAATACCGTAGGCGTTAAAATCCGAGGAAGCTTTATAACGAAGCTCCCTCAGCATTTCCTCCTCCCGCTCCTGATCCACGACACGCATCCCGTGCTGCAGTTTATATTCCGCAATATCATCCGTCAGGCGCATCC
Source organism: Lachnospiraceae bacterium (assembly GCA_003542935.1). Classification (GTDB taxonomy): domain Bacteria; phylum Bacillota; class Clostridia; order Lachnospirales; family Lachnospiraceae; genus UBA11957. The sequence continues at coordinate 1,160 of DPJQ01000289.1, forward strand.
TTTTTTCAAATAAAGAGGCGATCTTTTCATCAATCTCATCGACCTCCGCCCGTATCTGCCGTAATGTTCTCATATCATTTTCTTTCCGCGGCATCTTCCCTGTGCCGCGCACCTTCTCCTGTTATTTTGTTATCGTCCACTCCTCCATAACATTGGCCCATGCCCGTTATTCACAAAGTGTATGGTTCTGTGTATAGCCGGTTTTTTACCGCGTTTCCTCCACGATCCGCGTCAGCGGCCCGATAAACGACAGCGACCCAAAGGCCGCCACCACCCCCTTTGCGCCCGCCGCGGCACAGGATTTTTGTGCTCCCTCTTCCAGGGAACCACAGGCGTACACGGCGGGATTGTAAGGAGCAACGCGATCCGCCAGCTCCCCGGCAGGCATAGCCCGCATATCCCCCGGCGTCTCAATCGTGTAAATCTCCTTTGCCATAGGGGCCATAATGCGGCAAATCTCATCCACCTGTTTATCCCGGTAGATTCCCATCAAAAAGACCGGTTTCTGCCCTGCATAATATTTCTCCAGGGCATCTTTCAGCCGCCGCGCCGCATCCGGATTATGGGCGCCGTCCACAATAAAATCCGGATCCCGGCGGAGCCTGGTCAGTCTGCCCCGCCACACCGTGGCAGCCATTCCTTCCCGGATCTGCCTATCCGTAATACCGTATCCCTGCCGCCGCAGCTCCCACAGAGCTTCTATGGCCAGCACGCCATTATCCACCTGATGCTCACCCGCCAGACGGATCGCCACCTCCATACCGCGGTAGACAAACCGCTGGCCGTCTATATCCGAAACCAGCACACGGGCCTCCCCGGGACAGGCCGTCACCTGACGGTTTCCCCGTTCCTCACAGATCCGTGTCAGCGTACGCGCCACAACCGGTTCCTGCCGCCCGGTCACCAGTACGGCTCCCGGTTTCAGGATACCCGCCTTATTTTCCGCGATCTCCTCCAGGGTATCCCCCAGATACTCCATATGATCAAGGCTTATGGAGGTAATCACAGCCAGCAATGTGCGGCTGACCACATTGGTCGCATCCGTGGCGCCTCCCATACCGCACTCCAATATCACAAGATCACATTTCTTTTCTTTAAAATAGTAAAAAGAAAGGGCCGTCTCGATCTCAAAGGGCGAGGGGCAGCTCTTTCCCGCCGCCAGCAGCCGCTGTACCGCCGTCCAGGTGACTTCCATACAGGCAGTAAAATCCTCCTCGGATATCCAGTTCTCATGGATCTGTATCCTCTCCCGGTATCCGTACAGTGTCGGCGACACAAAACGGCCCACCCGGTAACCGGCTCCTGCCAGCACCGAAGCCATATAAGCCCCCACCGAGCCCTTTCCGTTCGTTCCCGCTATAAGGATACAGGCGAGCTCCTGCTGGGGATTTCCCATCTCTTCCAGAAGAGCCGTCACCGCCCCCAGACCCATCTCATGGCCAAAACGGTTTGCCTCATCAATACAGCTTCTGGCCTCACGATAATCCATACTGCTCACCTCCGGGAAAAATCTTTTCCGGCCCGTTTCATCCCGTCCGGAAAACATAGGTCATATTATAGTACATGGCTTTTTGTTTGGCAAGAAAGATATCGTCATTTTTGATTTCGTCTGGTTGAGGTTGGGAACAGTTCAGCCTCCGGCAGAACTGTAACTGAGGTTGTACAGTACATTATTTTATGATACACTGAATCCTGTGAAGATGCGGGGAGCCGCCCTGCCTTGACACGGAAACGAGAGACAAAGAAATGATGGAGGAAATGCTATGAATAACTTCTCAAAAGCAACCTGGGGAATATGTCTGTTGATCACTCTGCTGTTTATGCCCTGTCATGCGATCCGGGCAGCCCAAATGAACGTGCAGACCCATACACCGGCGGATATCCGAAACTATATCCAACAGTCGGGGGCATCTATCGATAATCCGGTTGTCTTCCAGACAAGTCCGAGTGTAAAAGCCCCATATGCAGCCGGCACACTTTCCGGTGATACCCTTCAGTCCGCCCTTGGCATATTGAACCAGGTGCGCTACATTGCCGGACTTGACGCGGATGTGGCTCTGAATGCAGAATATACCCTGTTAACCCAGGCTGCGGCTCTGGTAAACGCCGCCAACCGGCAGCTCAGCCATTACCCCAACAGGCCTTCCGGCATGGATGACGAGCTGTACGGGCTGGGACACGACGGGGCATCCAGCTCCAATCTGGGCATGGGCTACCGTACACTGGGCAGCGCCATCGTCCACGGATGGATGGACGACAGCGATTACAACAATATCAACAGGGTCGGGCACAGGAGATGGCTTCTGAACCCGCCGCTGAAAGCGACCGGCTTTGGCTATGTGGGCGGCTACTGTGCCGTGTACGTCTTTAATGCAACAGGAAACGCCTCCTATACCAACGTGGCCTGGCCTGCACAGAACATGCCCCTTGACTATTTTGGCAACAGCTATGCCTGGTCACTTTCCACCGGTTCCGCTGAGAACATAAATGATATCACGGTGACTATGGTCCGCCAGAGAGACCAGAAACAATGGACTTTTTCTAAAAATTCATCGGACGGCGATTTCTATGTGGACAACAACGGCTACGGACAGGCCGGCTGCATTATTTTTCGGCCGGACAGCGTCCAATACCAGGACGGCGACAGTTTCGCCGTCACAATCACCGGCACCCGGGCCGGAACCATATCCTATACGGTGAATTTCTTTGGCCTTATGAATATGTCACAGATGGAAGCGAGGCAGCCCAGAATTCAATCCGTCAGGCAGCTAAGGGAACACGATCTCGCCATCACCTGGCAAAAAGAGGACTCCGTTGACGGCTATACCGTATATTTATCCACCAACGCAGACAGCGGTTATCAGGAAGTAAAAACTGTCAGGGGCGGCCAAACCACCTCCTGTGCAATATATGACCTGGACAACACAAAGACTTACTATGTCAAAATACGGGCTTTTGTAGAAAAATACGGAAAGACCTACTACACCATGGAATCTGCTCCTGCACAAATCCAGATGAAAACGGCCGCCCAGAATACAAATCCCGTCACAAAACCGGAAGTCACTCCCCAGAAGCCCAAGGCTACCAGCATCGTGAAACTTACGGCAAAGAAAAAGGGCTTTACCGTAAAATGGAAAAAACAGACAAAACAAACCAGCGGATACGAGGTCGCTTATTCCACGAACAAAAAATTTCCTAAAAAAGGGACAACCATAAAGAAAATCAGTAAAAATAAAACCGTCTCCAAAACCATCTCCGGCCTGAAAGCCAAAAAGAAATACTATGTCCGGATACGCACCTATAGGATCACAAAAACAAACGGAAAAACGAAGAAACTCTATTCCGGGTGGTCGAAGATAAAATCTGTAACCACAAAAAAGTAAAGTAAATCCTATCCTGAACGGCTGCAGCAATTTTATCTTGCTATGAAACAGGATGTGGTATATGATAAGGGAAGCGTAAATCAGACTGATAAGGAGGATTGTATGAGACACCTGATGAGTCCACTGGATCTGACAGTTGAGGAACTGGACAAACTGCTGGATCTTGCCAATGACATCGAAAAATTTCCTGAAAAATATGCCCATGCCTGTGACGGCAAACGTATCGCCACCCTATTTTATGAACCGAGCACACGCACACGGCTGAGTTTTGAAGCCGCCATGATGAATCTGGGCGGCAAAGTACTGGGCTTCTCCAGCGCGGATTCCAGCTCTGCCGCCAAAGGCGAGAGTGTTGCCGATACGATCCGCATGGTTTCCTGTTATGCCGATATCTGTGCCATGCGCCACCCCAAAGAAGGCGCACCGTTGGTCGCCTCCATGGTTTCCCGGATCCCGGTAATCAACGCCGGAGACGGCGGACACCAGCATCCCACC
>DPJQ01000289.1:5306-10095 GCA_003542935.1 Lachnospiraceae bacterium
CATCAGCACCCCACCCAGACCCTCACCGATCTTCTTACTATCCGTTCTTTAAAAGGCCGCCTCGGCAATCTGACCATCGGCTTGTGCGGTGATCTCAAATTCGGCCGCACCGTCCACTCACTGATCAATGCACTGGTGCGTTACACCGGTATCCGTTTCGTACTGATTTCCCCCGAAGAGCTTCGCGTACCGGATTATATCCGCGAGGATGTGCTTCGCAACAACGGCATACCTTTCGAGGAGGTCATCCGCCTGGAGGATGCCCTGCCCAAGCTGGATCTGCTGTATATGACCCGCGTCCAGAGGGAGCGTTTCTTCAATGAGGACGACTATGTGCGCATGAAAGATTTCTATATACTGGACAGCGCAAAAATGAAACTGGCCGGACCGGACATGCTGGTACTCCATCCCCTTCCCCGGGTCAATGAGATTTCCACAGAAGTAGACGCCGACCCCCGCGCCGCCTATTTCCGGCAGGTGCAGTACGGTGTATATGTGCGCATGGCTCTGATTCTTACTTTACTGGAGGTGAAAGTCTGATATGTTAAATGTAGGCGCTATCGAGGAAGGTTTCGTGCTGGATCACATCAAAGCCGGTAAATCCATGACCATCTACCATGACCTGAAGCTGGACAAGCTGGACTGCTGCGTGGCCATTATCAAAAACGCCCGCAGCAACAAGATGGGCAAAAAAGATATTATCAAAGTAGAATGCCCTGTGGATATGATGAATCTGGACACTCTGGGTTTCATCGACCACAATATCACTGTCAACGTGATCTCGGGCGGGGAGATCATTGAGAAAAAGGAGTTAAAATTACCGAAAAAGATCGTAAACGTCATCAAATGCCGGAACCCCCGGTGTATCACTTCCATCGAGCAGGAACTGGATCAGGTATTTCTGCTGACTGATCCGGGCAAAGAGGTGTACCGCTGCATGTATTGTGAGGAAAAATACAGGGGAATGCGGAATAAATAGAGTATAGAAAAAGCTGCCGTCGGCAGCTTTTTCTATACTCTGATATCCTAAGAGCCTGCCGAATTCTCCTTCCACTGGGCTTCCAGAGTGATTCTGTCTCCCGGCTTACTGCTCATGGACGACATTTTCGTGCCGCCCGGTATGAAATAAACCGTATACCCTTCCGGTTGTTTTCCTGAACGGTACCAGCCTTTTTTCTTTGTCCCTGGATTATAACAATAGACGGCCCCATCGCTCTGGCGTGTCGCTTTCCACCCCAGGAATTTACAATTTGCCTTGGTAAACTTGCAGCCGGCCAGCTTTGCACCGCTGCCATTTTTTACCAGCTTTGCCGCCATACGGCCCTTTCCGCCTCCCGATGTATACCACAGCTGATAATATCTGCGCATAGTGGTCTGATAAACGGTACCGCCGCTGTAAGCGCTGTCATTATAGGCTACCGTAAACTGTTTTCCCACATGGAAAAGGCTCTCACCCTCCAGAGATCCGATCGTAAATACCTGCGTTACAAAATTTCCTTTCCAGTCATATACCATGATTCTGTTTTTCCTGGCTGACAGGTAACTTTGCAAAATATAAATATACGAATCATCACAGTCAATCCCCTGGCGCGTATAATTTTTCTTTTCCAGGATGGGGATCGTCTTTAGCGTTTTCCAGTTTGCGTCACGGATCTGAATGGCATAGGATTTTGAAAGGCCTACCACATAGCGATTTCTTTTTCTGTTATAAGCCACGGCATGAATGGCTTCACCCACATTTACCTGCTTCTTTATTTTTAACGTACCGGGACTTACATAAGATACTTTTTGGGTATCACCGTCCCCGTGCACCACCACCAACGTTTTTGTTTTTGCATTATATGTCACATCATTACCGTGATAAAGCTTTAAACCCTTTTTCACTTTCACCGGCTTCCAGTCGGACAGGCGCACTTTGATCAGGGCACAGTATGGCTGATAATATCTATGGCCAAGTATAAAATATCCATATGTACCGTCCGTACAGGAGCCCTGCAAAAAGCGGTAAACGGAAGTGCGGCCCAGCACTTGATTCCGCAGAGAACTTATTCCCACCGGTCCCTGAAGCACCGTCCCGCCAAACGTTTTTTCGGCTCCCTTTTTTTCGATGATCACATAGCAGGAAATACTGCTCTGCCCCACTGTATAGATGGCTTCTGCATCACCTGTCTTTTTAGCCGTACATTTCCCGCCGCTGCTGACTTTCAGCCTGGCAGAGTCCGAAGAAGACCATTCTCCCTTTATGCTGCTTCCTGTGGCTTTGAGCTGTACCTTACTGCCGACAGACATCGTGACCTGGATTTTATTTAGATTGACAGAAACTACTTTTACCGGACAGGCGATTTTTACACCGTTTGCCTGCATATAGATCTCGGCCGAACCGCTTTTTACAGCCTTGACCACACCCTTGCCGGTCACGGTGGCCACAGATTCCTCACTGGTAGACCAGGAGACACTTCCCGTATACTGGCTGCCTTTCAAAGTATAAGAATCCCCCTCAATCAACACCAGTTCCTTTAAATTAAGAACAGGATCCACAACTTTCACCTTACAGCTAAGCGTTACCTGCCCGGTTTTGACTTTGATTGTCGCATTGCCGTATTTTAACGCCGTCACGGTACCGTCCTCTGCCACCGAGGCCACATCGGGAGCAGAAGATGTCCAGGTTCCCTGGGCCGACGTACCTGAAACTTTCAATTTTTTTGTCTTATCTTTTACCAGCGTCAGCGTGGTGCTGTTCAGCTGAATTTCCGGAATTGAGACCACGCAGGACAAAGTCCTGCCGTCACTCAGAGAAGCCGTGATGATTGCCTCCCCGGGCCGTTTGGCGGTTATTTTCCCCTTCTTATTTACGGATGCCAGCAGACTGTCCGATGAACTCCATCCGGTAACTTTTACCCCCGAAGGCAGATTGCATACCTCCAAAGTTTCCGTAAGGCCAATCTTCAGCGTCAGCATATCCTGTGTCAGAGACGGCGGCAGAGCCGGTTCTGTAGGTGTAGTACCTAAAACCCGGAAAAGTGTCACCGGCTGTATTCCCGGAGACGCATGCATACTGTTCCCACCCACGAACAAACAAAACAAAATCACTCCTGCCGTCAGGATCCGTTTTCCCCTTTTTTTCATATTTATCTCCTTTTCTATTACAAAACTATTTCTATTTTATCACATTTCTAATAACTAATCTACCCTTTTTCCAAAAAGCAGGAAATACCCGACTGCCGTTCACGTCCGGCGCCAACAGCAATCCTTGACTGAACCTATAGGAATCTTCCCGTTGACGGTTTCGCTGCAATAAGGTATTCTGTAGCAAAGGAGGCATATTTTCTATGAAAGAAGTATTTAAAACAATAAAATGGAACACCACCATTTCCGCCCTGATCTGCATCGGCGCGGGCGTCGCTCTTTTTGTCTGGCCGGATCTGTTTACATTGATGGCATGCCGGGCCATAGCCATGCTGCTGATCATTGTCGGTGCAGTACACCTTGTGTCCTATCTGCTGGAACGCCGGGAAGGTTTTCGGCTGCAGGCAGATCTGGCCATCGGAGCCGTCCTGTTTGCTCTGGGACTATGGATGACCTTTTCACCGGGCTTTTTCATCTCTCTGATTCCCCTGGTGCTGGGAGCCGTCGTGCTGGTCCACGGCGTCCAGGATATCCGCTACGGCCTGAGCCTGAAGAAAACATCCTATGAATACTGGTGGACAGCCGCCCTTTTCGGTGTATTCTCTGTGCTGTTTGCCCTGGTAATGATCACCAATCCTTTCGGCTCCGCCAGCGCCCTGACCATGCTGGTAGGCGTAGCGCTGATCTACGATGGCATTTCCGATATCTGGATTGTCTCACGCCTGAGCCGCAGCGCCCGTCAGTTTTCCCGAAACGTGGCCGATCATTTCCAGTCCTTTACTGATACCAAAGACGGTGTAGTCTACACTGCCAAGGACAAAGACGTGACGGAGGAAGATATCGACTGAAAAACAGCCAAAAGAAAAGAGCCAGGGACAGACACTATCGGCTGTCCCCGGCTCTTTTCTTTCTTATACAATTAGAATCTGAATTTCTCTGCGAAATAAGCCGACAGTTCCGCAATCTTTACGCGTTCCTGCTCCATGGAATCTCTGTCCCGCACAGTCACGGTCTGATCTTCCTCTGAATCAAAATCATACGTCACGCAGAACGGTGTACCGATCTCATCCTGCCTGCGATATCTCTTACCGATGGCTCCGCGGTCATCGTACTCACAGTTGTACTCTTCCGCCAGCATCTCATATATCTTCTGTGCGCCCTCACTCAGCTTCTTAGACAGGGGCAGCACACCTATTTTCACCGGGGCAATAGCCGGATGGAAATGCAGCACGGTACGGACATCATTTTTCTCCGCATCCAGCACCTCCTCATCGTAAGCGCTGCAAAGGAAAGCCAGCACCATACGGTCAGCGCCCAGAGAAGGCTCGATCACGTAGGGGATGTAACGCTCGCCCGTAGCGTCGTCAAAATAGGTCAGATCCTGTTTGGACACATTCTGATGACAGGTCAGGTCATAATCGGTTCTGTCCGCAATACCCCAAAGTTCGCCCCAGCCAAAGGGGAACAGAAATTCCACATCCGTAGTAGCCTTACTGTAAAAAGACAGCTCCTCCGGCTCATGATCTCTGGCGCGGATCTCCTCACTTTTCAGTCCCAGGCTCTTTAACCAATTCAGGCAGAACTCTTTCCAGTATGCGAACCACTCCAGATCCGTATCCGGTTTGCAGAAAAACTCCAGCTCCATCTGCTCAAACTCTCTGGT
>DPJQ01000289.1:10179-10940 GCA_003542935.1 Lachnospiraceae bacterium
CCCCAGCCGAAGGGGAACAGGAACTCAATGTCAGTGGTTCCCTTGCTGTAAAAACAAAGCTCTTCCGGGCTGTGATCCCGCAGACGCATCTCTTCTTCCTTCATCCCTAAAGACAGCAGCCAGTCACGGCAGAAGCCTCTCCAGTACTGAAACCACTCCATGTCTGTGCCGGGCGCACAGAAAAACTCCAGTTCCATCTGTTCAAACTCTCTGGTACGGAAGGTAAAATTCCCCGGCGTAATCTCATTTCGGAAAGACTTACCGATCTGGGCGATACCGAAAGGCAGCTTCTTCCTTGAAGTACGCTGCACGTTTTTGAAGTTTACGAAAATACCCTGGGCCGTCTCGGGGCGAAGATACACTGTATTCTTGGCATCCTCGGTCACACCCTGGAAAGTTTTAAACATCAGATTGAACTGACGGATATCTGTAAAATTATGTTTGCCGCAGGTGGGGCAGGGGATCTGATGTTCTTCGATAAACTGCATCATCTGCTCCTGAGACCAGCCGTCCACCGTTCCCTCCAGAGCGATCCCTTTCTCCTCACAGAAATCCTCAATCAGCTTGTCCGCGCGGAAACGCTCATGGCATTCCTTACAATCCATCAGCGGATCAGAAAAGCCGCCCAGATGGCCCGAGGCTACCCATGTCTGGGGATTCATCAGGATCGCGCAGTCCACACCTACGTTGTAGGGATTGGCCTGTACAAATTTTTTCCACCAGGCACGCTTCACATTATTTTTCAGCTCCACACCCAGATT
>DPJQ01000289.1:11284-11649 GCA_003542935.1 Lachnospiraceae bacterium
TTGGCCAGGCCGCCGTAGATCTCTGAACCGGGGTACACAAAACCCCTGGATTTCGCCAGCGCTACGATCTTATCCATAGTTTTTTCCATAACTAACATCTCCTCCTTGAAAAAAAACTCTGCTGTTACTTTGGGTCATTTATATTCCGGCATCCGGCCGGAAATCCCGCTTTTATGAATGCACGGCAGAATGAGCCTCCGCGCACGATTAACGGTATATTATGCAGGCCGGCTCATCCAGCCAGAGCTGCAACCCGTCTTCCCCGGAATCCTCCGGACTGCTCCCGGCCGGGACAGCTTCCTTCTCTTTCGCGCCGTCCTGCGCTGAACTTTCCGGAATCCCGCTTCCGCTCTTCTTCTCGTCTG
>DPJQ01000228.1 GCA_003542935.1 Lachnospiraceae bacterium
GCTATCTGGACGACAACCATACGGCGGAATTGGGGGACATTGAACAGCAGACGGGGCTTGGCCGCTATAAGGTCAGGGAAAGATTGCCGGTGGCTTTGATCGAAGAGGCAGAACTGCTGAAACCTTTTTATACAGAGGCGGAATTGTCTCAGGCAGTTATTCAGGCGGTAGAGAGCGGGAATCCTGCGGAAGAGGCAAAACAGCAGATCGTTGACATGGCCCGTATCGGGCAGGCAAATGAAAAATATGCCCTGGAACTGGCAAAGGAGGCAGAGCAGCGTTTTCAGGACGGAACGCTGAATTATCACTATCAGCCGGAGCACCGTCTGTATGAGGGCGGTCCCAAGGCAAAGTTTCGGAACAATGTAGAGGCGATCCGACTGCTTAAGCTCTTGCAGCGGGAGAACAGGATGGCAGACAGGGAGGAACAGGTCATCCTGGCCCGTTTTGTGGGCTGGGGAGGGCTGGCAAATGCTTTGACACCCGGAAAGGAAGGGTGGGAAAAGGAGTATGATGAGATCACCGAACTGTTGACAGAGGAAGAAATACAGGCTGCTGCGGCATCTACCCTGACCTCTTATTATACGGATCAGAAGGTGATCGGGCATATTTACCAGGCCCTGCACAACTTTGGTTTCCGTACCGGGAACATTTTGGACCCGGCTCTGGGGACAGGAAACTTTTTCTCGATGCTGCCGGAGAGCATGGGCGGATCAAAACTCTACGGGGTGGAGCTGGAGCCCGTTGCAGGAGGCATTGCCAGAAAGCTGTACCCCCAGGCGGAGATCCTCATCAAAGGGTTTGAGGACACGGAATTTTCAGATAGCTTTTTCGATGTAGTGGTGGGAAATGTGCCGTTTCATAGCATCAAAGTCAGTGACAGGAGGTATGACCGCCATAACTTTAAGATACACGATTATTTTCTGGCAAAAAGTCTGGACAAGTTAAGAGCGGGTGGTATTATGGCCGTCATTACCACGAAGTTCACTCTGGATAAGGAGAATCCTTCTGTACGGAAATATATTGCCCAGCGTGCAGAACTGATTGGCGCCATACGCCTGCCGGAGAATGCTTTTAAGCAGGTGGCGGGAACGGAGGCTACCACGGATATTCTTTTTCTGAAAAAGCGGGAGCAGGAGATTATACCGGATGAGAGGAATACGCCATGGCTTTCTGTGGAAAAGGACGAAAAGGGAATCTCTTATAACAGTTATTTTATCGATCATCCGGAAATGGTGCTGGGGACAATGGTACAGAAAACCGGTATGTATGGGAGCCGTGATTTTGTGACTTGTGAGCCATACCCTGATAAGGCGCTGGACGATCTGCTGGGGAAGGCAGTCAGCAGACTCCACGGACAGTATGAGGAACCTGTCAGCGAACTTGCGGAGGATAAGGACACGGTTGTCAAGGAGTGGCTGCCTGCAGCGCCGGATGTGAAGAATTACAGTTATACCAAAGTGGGCAACAGCTTTTATTATCGGGAAAATTCCCGGATGTACCGGCAGGAATTGACCGGAAAAAGGGCGGAGAGGCTGGATGGGCTACTGTGTATCCGAAACGCTCTGAGGGAACTTATGGACTTCCAGCTCTACGGGGATTCTGAGCAGGGGTGGGAGATGCCCGCTGTGGAATACGAAGAAAAGCTGGCCGGACTGCTGGGAGACTTAAACCGAGAATATGACGGATACATAAAAAAATACGGGTATTTGAATGCGCAGGGGAATGTCACGGTGTTTTCCAGGGATGCGGATGCTCCCCTCCTGCGGTCTATTGAGGCGGAAGCGGAGGATGAGCAGGGAAAGAAGATAAAGGGCGAGTATAAAAAGACGGCAGTATTCTTTAAGGCCACTATCCGGCCAAAGAGTATGCCCAAAACAGCGGACAGTGTGGAAGAGGCTCTGCGGATTACCATGAACATCAAGGGAAGGTTTGACCTTGACTATATGCAGTATCTCTACCGTAAGGACGGCGGCATGTGCAGCAAGGAGGCCATACTGGAGGAACTGGGAGAGCGGGTCTATCAGGATCCATCCAGATGTCTGGATGGTGATGCCGTATCCGGCTGGGTGCTGGCGGAGGAATATCTTAGCGGCCATGTCAAGGATAAGCTGGCGCAGGCGCAGCTTGCGGCGGAAGAGTCCCCAGAGCGTTTTGGCAGGAATGTGGATGCTTTGAGACGGGTGCAGCCGGAACCGTTAAGGCCGGAGGACATCAGTTTTGTGCTTGGCTCCACATGGATACCGGTGGAGTATTACCAGAATTTCATGTATGAGAAGTTCGGAACCAGCGGATATAACCAAGAGAATCATATCCGGATAGAATTTGCGGAATGTACGGGAACCTATTTCATTACCCATAAAAATGCAGAGAAATACTCTATTGCCGTGAACAGCACTTATGGGACGGAGCGGATGAACGCCTATGAAATCATGGAAGATACCTTGAACCTGAAAACGGTGGAGGTTCGTGATCGGCAGGAATATAGGGATCCGCAGACCGGTGAGGAAAAGGTGCGGTATGTGCTGAACAGGAAGGAAACCCTGCTCGCCAGAGAGAAGCAGGCGCAGATTAAAATGGAGTTTGAATCCTGGCTGTTTGCGGAACCGGAGAGAGGGGCGTCGCTGACTTCAATATATAATGACCGTTTTAACAATATCCGCCCCAGAACCTATAACGGGGATGACCTGATGCTGCCCGATATGAACGATGCCATCACCTTGCGCAAGCATCAGCGGGACACGGTAGCTATGGGAATATACGGCGATGGCAATCTTCTGGTGGCACACGAGGTAGGGGCGGGAAAGACTATGACAGCCTGTGCCATTGCCTATGAGAGAAAGCGGCTGGGAGTGTGCAACAAGCCCCTGATCGCCGTGCCGAACCACACGCTGGAGCAGTGGGCCACAGAGTTCATGCGGCTTTATCCAAATGCCAACATTCTGGTGGCCACAAACAAGGATTTTGAGAAGTCACGCCGCAGGAGATTTGTGAGCCGTATTGCCACCGGGGATTATGACTGCATCATCATGGGGCACAGTTCCTTTGAATTGATCGCCCTGTCAAGGGAGCGGCAGTTATCCGCCATAAAAGAGGAACTGGATGAGATTACACAGAAAATTAATGAAATGAAGATGCTCTCCGGGAAAAGCTGGACGCTGAAACAGATGAAGATTTTCCAGCATAATTTACAGGAGCGTTTTGACCGGCTTTATAATGCGGAAAAAAAGGACAATACGATTTCCTTTGAAGAGTTGGGCGTGGATAACCTGTTCGTGGACGAGGCTCATGCCTATAAGAACAATTACAGCTATACCAAGATGCAGAGGGTGGCGGGAGTGGGAGGACAGAGCAGTCAGCGGGCCATGGATATGCACATGAAATGCCAGTACATTAACGAGATTACAAACGAACACGGCGTAGTGTATCTGACCGGTACCCCGGTCTCTAATTCCATGTCGGAGTTATATGTCATGCAAAAGACCTTGCAGCCCACGGAACTTAAGAACCGAGGGCTGCTCATGTTTGACGCATGGGCAAGCACTTTTGGCAGGGTGGAATCCTCGCTGGAGATCAAGCCGGAGGGCTCCGGTTATCAGATGAAAACCAGATTTGCCCGGTTCCATAATCTGCCGGAGCTCATGTCCATGCTGTTCCTTACGGCGGACATTAAGACATCGGATATGCTGGATCTTCCGGTGCCTAAATTAAAGACAGGAAAGATGCAGGTGGTAAAGACAGCCATCACGCCGGACCAGAAGGCCATCATGGAGGAATTGGTGGCAAGGGCAGAGGCAATCCGCAACAAGGAAGTGGACAGCAGCGAGGATAATTTTCTCAAGCTGACAAATGAGGCACGGCTGCTCTCTGTGGATCCCCGCATCCTGGATGAAACCCTGGAGAACGACCCGGACACCAAGCTCAATGCCTGCGCCGGAAAAGTGGCGGAGATT
>DPJQ01000259.1:0-671 GCA_003542935.1 Lachnospiraceae bacterium
TATCCACATTATCCACAGATTTATGCACATTTTTGCCGCATAAGCCTGTGGATTTTTCTATGTTTTTCCCGTTTACATAAGTTTCGACGGCGTTTTCTCCGCAGACCGCATATTTCCACGGTTTAACGACATTTTACGGTTTCCCGTAATATTTTTACACAGAATTATCCACATTATCCACAGTTTCCACAGTTTTTGTCAAAATAGCGCAAATAAACGCCTCGCTTGCAAAGCTCGTTTCCTGTGTTATAATGGCATAAAAGAGTCACCGTCCCACTCAGAACTTTGTGCCTTGATGCAAATCCGTAAGAACACGGATATTTGACCAGGAGGTCATCTTTATGCCTGTTTTAAAACTTCAGTCCGAAATGGACAGCCATACCACCGCCGTACCCCACAGGTTCATTGATGTGTATATGCCCTCGGCTAACGGAGAATTCGTAAAAGTGTACCTGTACCTGCTGCGAAGCCTGCACGGGCCGGCACAGGAACTATCCCTGTCCCTTTTGGCCGACAGGCTCTTTTGTACGGAAAAGGATATCATACGCGCCCTGGGCTACTGGGAAAAGCAGGGGCTTCTATCTCTGTCCCGAAGCAATGACGGACAGCCTGCGGGGATCGTTCTGCGGGAAATAGGCCCTGAAGCGGAAACCCACAGGGAATCCGCCGTA
>DPJQ01000259.1:920-4767 GCA_003542935.1 Lachnospiraceae bacterium
CAGGGAATCCGCCGTATCCCTGCCTGCCGGGGAGCATGAAAAAGAAAATATACCACCGCCGGTTCATCACAGTACCGCAGCATATGACAAGACGCCCACAGAGGCTGCTACATCGGACGGACACGGCACACCGGCCTCCGCTCCGGCCATCCCGGATGCTCCGCCTGTCCCCCGGTTCACCCGGGACAAACTGGATGCGTTAAAGCAGGATGCTGATTTTTCCCAACTTCTCTTTCTCACGGAGACATACCTTGGGAAAACTCTGAACTCCACGGAAATCAACGCACTTTGCTACTATTACGACACGCTGAAATTTCCGGCGGAGCTCATTGAATATCTGGTAGAATCCTGCGTATCCAAGGGGCACAAAAGCTTTCATTATATCGAAGCCGTGGCACAGCGCTGGCACAGCGCCGGTATCCGTACCGTCCAGGAAGCCAAGCAGCAATCCAGTCAATATACAAAACAATATTACTCTGTACTGCGAGCCTTTGGCATCACAGACCGTTCCCCCATTGAGCAGGAGATCCACATGATCGACCACTGGACAAACGATTTCGGTTTTTCCACGGATCTGATCTGCGAAGCCTGCAGCCGCACCATCCAGGCCATCAATAAAGCCAGCTTCTCCTACGCCGACAGCATTCTGGCCAACTGGCAGAAGCAGAAGGTACATAGCCGAAAGGATCTGGAAGTTATCGATGCGCGGCATACCGGTGCAAAACCGCCCAGGGCCAACAGCAACGAGAAAAAATCACAGGCCAACAACCGTTTTAACAATTTCAGCCAGCGGGAATACGACTACCGCGAACTGGAGCAAAAACTTTTGAAGAAACAGTAAGGAATCGATCATGCCGCTCACCAATACACAATACGATGAGATTATGAGAAAATATAACCGTATCCAATCCCGGCATCAGCAGCTTTTACAGGCTCATCAGAATGAGATACGGGCCCTTCTGCCCCGGGTGGCGGAGATCAACCATGAGATATCCGACGCCAGCATGAAAAAAGCCCGGGAACTGCTCACGGGAAGTACCTCCGACTGGAGTCTGGAAGATACGATACAGGCGCTGGCAGAGGAAAGACAGGCACTGCTGCTGGCCCACGGATACCCCGCCGATTACCTGGAGCTTTCTTATGACTGTGCACTGTGCCGGGACACCGGCTATATTGGCGGCAAAAAATGCGAATGTTTCAAACGGGCCGCCATCGAACTGCTCTATGCCCAGTCCCAGCTCTCCGATATTTTGGAAAAGGAAAACTTTGACACTTTCAAAGAAGATTTTTATCCCAGGGAGCTGAAAGATGAAGCCACCGGCCAGTCCGCACTGGATATGGCCCGCAGCGCCGTCCGCACTGCCAGAGATTTTGCCGCCCATTTCGACAAACAGTTTGAGAATCTGTACTTTTACGGAAACACCGGCGTGGGCAAGACCTTTCTCACCCACTGCATTGCCAGGGAACTGATCGAATCCGGCCACAGCGTCATCTATTTTTCCGCCTACGACCTTTTTGACGAACTGGCGAAAAAAGCGTTCCACAGCCGGGACGAAGGGCCCGGGCTGCCGGATTACGTGGGGGACTGTGATCTCCTGATCATAGACGACCTGGGCACGGAACTCACCAACAGCTTTGTCTCGGCCAGGCTTTTTCTGCTGATCAACGAACGGCTGACCCGCAGAAAATCCACGATCATATCCACCAATCTGGAAATAGGCGCATTCTCCGAAATGTACTCGGAGCGCACGTTTTCACGTATATTCAGCAATTATACTATATGCAAACTAATCGGGCGGGATATCCGCATTCAAAAAAAACTGTCGTAACTGTTTGTTTGACTGCGCCAAACAATTACGGACCGTAGGAGGAAAGGGAAATGTTTGAAGATAATTTCGGTAAAACTCTGCCGGTGGGCCGTCTGGGCATCATCGTACCGGAAAGCTGCCGGGAACTGGGAAAGAAAATCGATGAGCAGCTGATCAAATGGCGCACGGCCCGCAGCGCGGCGTTGGAAAATCATCCGGTCACACCGGACTATGTCCGGGACACCTATCTGATCAAAAACCGCCTCTCGCGTCTGGGAACCGGCGAGGGGCGCGGGGAGCTTCTGGAGTCTGTACGGGGCGACGATATCTACATTCTGACGGACGTGTGTAACAGCAGCCTCTCCTACTCTATCTCAGGCAAACCCTCCACCATGTCCCCCGACGGGCATTTTCAGGATCTGAAGCGGCTTGTGGCCTCTGTGGGGGGTAAGGCCCGCCAGATCACCGTGATCATGCCTTTCCTTTACGAAGGACGGCTGAGCAATCGTTCGAGCCGGGAATCTCTGGACTGCGCCATCATGCTTCAGGAGCTGCATTCGATGAAGGTAAATAACATCATTACCTTTGATGCCCACGATGCCCGGGTACAAAACGCCATCCCCCTGGGCGGTTTTGAAACCATACAGCCCGCATACCAGTTCGTCAAGGGGCTGTTGACCCATGTGCCGGATCTCTTCATCGACAACGACCACATGATGGTAGTGTGCCCCGATGAAGGAGCTGCTCCCCGGGCCATCTATATGGCCAACAACCTTGGCGTGGATATGGGCATGTTCTACCGCCGCCGGGATTATTCCCGGATCGTAAACGGGCGCAATCCCATCGTAGCCCATGAATTTCTGGGCAGCAGCGTGGCCGGGAAGGATCTACTGATCATCGACGACATGATTTCTTCGGGGGACAGTATGCTGGAAGTAGCCCGGGAACTGAAAAAGCGGGGCGCCCGCAAGATTTTCATGCTGGCCACCTTTGGCCTGTTTACCGGCGGCCTGAAAAAATTTGACATAGCCTACGAACGGGGACTGTTTGACAGGATCCTGACCACCAACCTGACCTGGCAATCCCCGGAACTGCTGGCCAGGGAATATTACATAGACTGCGATATGAGTAAATATCTCGCATTCATTATCGAACATCTGAACCATGACGCTTCCATCAGCGCCCTTTTAAATCCCGTAGACAGGATACAGAACATTCTGGCAAAATATCGAAATCATGAACTGTAACAAATTGCCGGCAGCCTACACGCTGCCGGCGATTCTTATCATCATTCACGTTCTGTAACTGTTCAGTACCTTGACAGTTACATGCACAAAGCTATTGAAAATCGGCTTTGCCGATGGACTTTTTTGCACACCGGAATCATGTTCTTACGGTCCCAGCTCCCGTGGGAAGTGCTTCGACCTGTGCTGAACAGTTACCACGCTCTTTCATATATTCTTCCATCAGCACAACCTCACCGGCCGCCAGGGTTCTCTGCACGTCTATGATCCGCTGGTTTTCGGATCCCCGGAAACGGATGCGCAGATTCTTTTTATCCTCCTCGAAACGGCCGTCCACCAGGACGTCGATCAGCTTCAGGATCTCCTCCGTTTCGGGGCAGTGGCCCCGGCTGTCGCCGAGGAGCTCTGTGTCCAGCAGAAATCCCGTGTACATCCAGATGGTTTTTTCCGGCAATGCCTGTTTTACCCTGCGCAGGAAAGGCAAAAGCTCCCGCTGGTTTTCCGGCTCAAAGGGCTCGCCGCCGAGGACGGTCAGCCCCGCGATATGGGACGGAGACAAGGCTTTGATGAGCTCCTGCTCTGTCTCCTCAGTAAAGGGCTCCCCGTAAGAAAAGCTCCAGGTCTGGGGACTGAAACAATTTTCACAGTGATTGCGGCATCCGGACACAAAGAAGGATACCCGGACGCCGATGCCGTTTTCAATGCTGAATTTCTTGATATTTCCGTAGTGCATAATCATTATAGATGCAGTACCCGTTCCCGGATCTCCTGGGTCCTGCCCTGGTTCCAGAACTG
>DPJQ01000259.1:5081-6034 GCA_003542935.1 Lachnospiraceae bacterium
ACTGGGTGCCGATGTAGCCGCAGGTACGGCGGGCCACATTCATTTTTGACTGGTCTTTATTTCCGCAGTTGGGGCATACCCATACCAGCTTGCCGTCCTTGTCCTGTTCGATCGCAATCTCCCCGTCGTAACCGCAGGCCTGGCAGTAATCACTCTTGGTATTCAGCTCCGCGTACATGATATTGTCATAGATATACTGGATCACGCTGAGCACCGCTTCCAGATTGTCCTTCATATCCGGCACCTCTACGTAACTGATGGCGCCACCCGGGGACAGTTTCTGGAACTGAGCCTCAAATTTCAGTTTGTCGAAGGCGTCGATCTCCTCCGTCACATGGACATGGTAGCTGTTGGTGATATAATTCTTATCCGTCACGCCGGGGATCACGCCGAAACGCTTCTGCAGGCATTTGGCAAACTTGTAGGTGGTGGATTCCAGCGGTGTACCGTACAGGCTGAAATCCATATTCTCCTCGGCTTTCCACTTCGCGCAGGCATCGTTCATATGCTGCATGACCCGAAGGGCAAAGGGTGTCGCCTCGGGATCGGTGTGGGATTTACCGGTCATACGGCGCACGCACTCGCAGAGCCCCGCATAACCCAGGGAGATCGTGGAGTAACCGCCATAGAGCAGTTTGTCGATGGTCTCTCCCTTTTTCAGCCGGGCCAGGGCGCCGTACTGCCACAGGATCGGGGCCACATCCGAGGGGGTGCCCTTTAAACGGTTATGGCGGCACATCAGCGCCTCCTTGCACAGGGCCAGGCGTTCGTCAAAAATCTGCCAGAATCTGTCCATGTCTCCCTCGGCGGAGCAGGCCACGTCCACCAGGTTGATGGTAACCACGCCCTGGTTGAAACGGCCGTAATACTTGGGCTTTCCGTTCTCATCCACATAGGGGGTCAGAAAACTCCGGCAGCCCATGCAGGTGTAGCAGTGGCCCTCGCCGTTCTTG
>DPJQ01000259.1:6314-6480 GCA_003542935.1 Lachnospiraceae bacterium
GCCCATGCAGGTGTAGCAGTGTCCTTCGCCGTTTTTATCTACTTTAAGCTGCAGCATCATTTTTTCGGAAATGTAATCCGGCACCATGCGCCTGGCCGTGCATTCCGCTGCCAGCTTGGTCAGATACCAATATTTGCTGCCCTCGGTAATGTTGTCCTCCTCCAGC
>DPJQ01000259.1:6800-6975 GCA_003542935.1 Lachnospiraceae bacterium
CAGCTTGGGGAAGGCCGGGGTGATATAGACACCCTTTTCGTTCTTGATACCCTTGATCCGCTGGCGGAGTGCTTCCTCGGTGATCAGCGCCAGGTCATCCCGGGTCTGCCCTTCGGGCACTTCATCCAGATACATGAATATAGTGATAAAAGGTGCCTGGCCGTTGGTGGTCATC
>DPJQ01000259.1:7270-11425 GCA_003542935.1 Lachnospiraceae bacterium
GCCGTTGGTGGTCATCAGGGTGATCACCTGGTACTGGATCATCTGAACGCCCTGCTCCACTTCCTTGCGCAGACGCATCTCCGCCACCTGATCCATGGTCTCGCTGCTGGCCTCTATGCCCGCCTCGGCAAACTCCCTGCGCACCGCTTTCCGATATTTCTCACGGCTCACCTGGACAAAGGGCGCCAGATGGGCCAGGGAAATGCTCTGGCCGCCGTACTGGGAACTGGCGATCTGGGCAATGCTCTGGGTGGCAATATTACAGGCCGTGGCAAAACTGTGGGGCTTCTCGATCATCGTCTCGCTGATGACCGTGCCGTTTTGCAGCATATCCTCCAGGTTTACCAGGCAGCAGTTGTGCATATGCTGGGCGAAATAATCCGCGTCATGGAAATGGATCAGCCCCTGCTCGTGGGCATCCACGATCTCCTTGGGCAGCAGGATCCGGCGGGTGATGTCCTTGCTGACCTCCCCGGCCATGTAATCCCGCTGTACGCTGTTAACGATGGGATTTTTATTTGAATTTTCCTGTTTGACTTCCTCATTATTGCACTCGATCAGGCTCATGATCTGGTCGTCGGTGGAATTGGATTTACGCACCAGGGCTCTCTTATAGCGGTAAGTGATATACTTCCGAGCTACCGAGAATGCCTTCTGATTCATGATCTGGTTTTCCACCATATCCTGGATCTCCTCCACGCCGGGAGACCGGTTCAGGCTCTCGCAGATGCCCTCCACGTTCTTTACAATATCACCGATCTGGTCTTCGCCGAGGCGCTCACTCTCCACTACCTCTTTATTGGCCTTGATGACGGCCACCTGAATCTTGCTGGCGTCAAAGACCATCTCTTCCCCGCTTCTCTTGATAATTTTCATCCTACACTCCTCTAAAGACAGTTTACACTGCAGCCGTGCGGTGCCTCCCCAGGCAGCCACATAGCGTTCTTCTCTTCCTGACCCCACAATATTTTGTGGGGCGCACTAGAGACTATACTACATCTTGTGTCTATATGCAAGTCCTGGACACAAGATATATTATTTTTGTCAAACCCTCACAAAGAATGCAAAGTAATGGGAGTGTTTTTTTTACGGTAATTTTCTTTCGACAAAAACCGCCCCCGGACTCTTGATCCGGGGGCCGGCCATCAGAACCTTCCGATATTCCTTGCCGTCATATATCCCTCCGTCACCGCCGCAGTGATATTCCTGGGGCCGGTGCAGTCGCCGATGGGGTAAAACTCCGGCGCACAGTAATTGAGGGCGCGCATCTCGTCCTCCAGAGCCCGCATACCCACGGCGTAAACCACCGTGTCCGCCGCGTATTCCACCGGCCCTTGGGCGGTCTCGCAGACCACGCCTTTTGCGGTGATCTCCTTTGCCCGGGTATTCAGACGTACCTGGATCTTCTGTTTTTTCAGCTCCACCTCGGTGCCCGCCATATGCAGGAAATTGCCGCCGTCGTTGATCCGGTCCGCCATCTCCACCACTGTCACCTGCTTGCCGCCCCGGGCCAGATGAATACCCAGCTCGATGCCCACCAGGCCGGCGCCCAGGATCACCACCCGTTTGCCGATCTCATCCACTTTATTATAGGCGATCTCCGCCGGAAGCACGTTCTCTCCGTCAATGCCGGGAATCGGCGGCTTCACGGGGCGGGCCCCCAAAGCGGCTATAATCACGTCCGCCTGTACGGTGTCCGCGTACTCCGGTGTCACCTCCGTACCCAGGCGCACCTCGATACCGGGATGCTCCTGAACCAGACGGGCCTGCTGATTCAGATAATAGTCCAGATTTTTCTTGAAGGAGACATGCTCCTCACAGCGCAATACGCCGCCGAGACGTGAGTTTTTCTCGCACAAAATAACCTGATGGCCTCTGTCGGCGCTCACCAGGGCCGCCTCCATGCCGCCCACGCCGCCGCCCACCACAAGCACTTTTTTCTTCACTTTCGCCTCCGGCAGCGCATAACGGCAGTCCAGCTCCCGCCCGCTCTCCGGATTGATGGCACAGTAGGGCTCGCCGTTAGTCAGTTCGCTGGAAAAACAGGAGAGACAGCGCATACAGCGGCGCACATCCTGCTCTTTCCCGGCCCGCAGTTTATTCGGGAAGTCCGGGTCGGCCATGAACTGGCGGCCCATCTCCACCACGTCTGCCTGCCCCGAGGCAATGATCTCCTCCATCAGCTCCGGATCACTTAAAGCGCCGATGGCGGCCACCGGAGTTTTTACATGCTTCTTGATCTCGGCGGCAAAATGCACGTTGCAGCCGTCCTCCAGGTACATACTGGGATGGGTCACGGCGAATACCTCCGGCACCTCATGGTTGCCCGCGGAGACATGGATCAGATCCGCATGGCCGTCCAGCATTTTCGCCACCTCGATGCCGGTCTCGATGCCGAAACCGCCCTCGTAGCACTCCGAGCCGCTGATGCGCACCTCCACCGGAAAACCACGGCCGTTTACTCTATGGATGCCGTCGATGATGGCCAGCAGCACGCGGGTGCGGTTCTCCACCGAGGGGCCGCCCCATTTGTCGGTGCGGGTATTGGTGATCGGCGACAGGAACTGATGCAGCCCCCAGCCGTGGCCCGCGTGGACCAGCACCATGCCGAAACCACATTTTTTCGCCAGGGCAGCGCCGTCGATGAATTTTTGTATGGTGCGTTCGATCATTTCCTCGGACATGGGACGGATCATCCGTCCGTCCACCTCGCATTCCACCGGGCCGTAGGCCGCGCCCTTATCGCTTGCGCCGAAAAAGGACAGGTCGCGGTTGGCAAACATGCCCGTGTGCTGCAGCTCTAAAGTAGCCACGGCGCCGTAAGTGCGGATGCCGTAAGCCACCCGGGACAGGCCGTTGTGGATATTCGGCGTGTCCAGGCAGATATGGGTAGCTCCGCCCCGGCCGTACTCGCCGTCCACAATACCCTCAAAGGTGGCCACACTGGCCGCGCCGCCCATGGCTTTCCGGCCATAGTAAGCGGGGGCACCGTCGTTTAAATAGCCGTCCCCGTTCAGGTTCTGATAGCCCGTGGGGGACGCAAAGATCCTGTTCCTGAAAAACTGGTTTCCCAGACGGATCGGTTCAAATAAATGGGGATACCTGCATTTACTCATCTGTTTCCTCCTCCAGCATCTCTCTCAAAATCTGGTTGACCGACGCCGGATTGGCCCTGCCCCCGGTGACCTTCATAGTCTGGCCCACCAAAAAGCCCATGGCCTTTTTCTTTCCTGCCCGGTAATCCGCCACGGACTGGGGATTGGCTTCCACCACCTCCGCGATGGTTTCCCGCAGGGCGTCGGCGTCACTTTCCATCGTCAGGCCGTGTTCCTCTACATACCGCCTGGGATCCACGTCCTCGTCAAAAATCTTCTCGAACACCTCCTTGGCCACAGAACTGTTCACCGTTCCCTCCTCTACCAGGTCGATCAGCTTCGCCAGATGCCCCGGTGAGAAAGTGATCCGGTCCGCGTCCATCTCCCGTTCCTTTAAAAGCCGCATGGTCTCCACCATCAGCCAGTTGGACACCTTCTTGGGCTTGTGGCACACCGCCGTGGCCGCCTCAAATATGTCCGCCAGCCGTTTCGTCCCGGTGAGGATGTCCGCGTCATATTCCGGCAAGCCAAATTCCTTTATATACCGGGCCTTTTTCTCCGTCCTAAATTCCGGCTGCCGGTCACGGATAGCGCGGATCATCTCGTCGGAGATCACCACCGGCACAAGATCCGGATCGGGGAAATAGCGGTAATCCTGGGCGTCCTCCTTGGAACGCATGGCATAGGAATACTCCTTCGCGTCGTCCCAGCGGCGGGTCTCCTGGATCACCGGCCGTCCCGACTCCAGCAAATCGATCTGACGGGTCCGTTCCCCCTCAATGGCCCTGGCGATGGCCTTGAAGGAATTCAGGTTCTTCATCTCCGTGCGGGTGCCGAACTCTTTCACCCCCGCCTCCCGGACGGACAGGTTGACGTCGGCCCGCATGGAGCCCTCCTGGAGCTTGCAGTCCGAAGCCCCCAGGTACTGGATAATCAGCCGCAGCTTATCCAGATAGGCGATCACCTCGTCGGCGTTTCTCATATCCGGCTCCGACACGATCTCGATCAGGGGCACGCCGCTGCGGTTGAAATCCACCAGGGAACAGTCCTCCCACTCGTC
>DPJQ01000007.1 GCA_003542935.1 Lachnospiraceae bacterium
TTTGTAGTTAATGAGCAAATACTATTTATGTTTTAATATTTTTATGTTTTTCAGTTTTACTCCAGAGGACCGTTGGGGTAGAACATGATCTTGTTGAATTCAATTGCCCTCTGATCGATTTTCTCAAAAATCCCGGGCAGTTCTTCAAGGGGCAGCTTATGGGAAATCAGAAGATCCGGATTCATCTTCTTCTCATCCATCAGCCTGGCCGCTTCTGTCCATTCTTTTCCGGGGAACGGATTGGAGAAAGAATTCCAGCTTCCCATGATCGCCAGCTGATAGCGCAGAATATTGTCCACCGCCTTGTCGGACAACGTCAGAGGCGCGTGGGAAATACCGAGGAATACGACTCTGCCCATCTTTCCGGCAGCCAGAACAGCCTGCTCCTGGGCAATGGGGGAACCGGACATATCAAAAGTAATCGTCGTCCCTTTTCCTCCGGTGTGATCCATCAGCGCTTTGACGGCATCTTCTTTTTTAGAATTTACCGTGTATGTAGCGCCGCATTGTCTGGCCACCTCCAGCTTGTCATCCTGGATATCTACGGCAATGATCTCTTTCATACCCAGGGCTTTGGCATACTGGATGGCGAAAAGTCCGATAGCACCCAGGCCAAACACCGTCAGCGTGTCCTCCGGAACCGCCTCTGCCCGGTAAAAAGCATGGAGGGCATTGGCCGCCGGGTCGATGGTTGCGCCCCAGTCAAAGGGAGTCGCCGGATCCAGCTTTACCAGATTGGCCGCTTTCACTGCCAGATACTGGGCATACGCACCGTCATTTCTGGAACCGTAATATTTATAACCCTCACAGAGGGAGTATATTCCTTTTTTACACCATTCACATTCATTACAGGGAATCAGCGGAGCCGCCGTCGCATGATCGCCGGAAACCCAGCCTTCCACATCTTTTCCTACCTCCACGACCTCCCCGGCAAATTCGTGCCCGGGAATGATGGGAAGCACATGGGAACCAAACTTCAGTATGCGGGGGATATCCGATCCGCATACGCCTACAGCCATGATCTTTAATAATACTTCATCGGATCCGCACACCGGCATGGGTGCATCGATCACATGTAATTTTTTTACTTCCGTCATCTGAATTGCTTTCATAATCTTCTCCTCCATTATACCCAAAAATTCCTGCAGATTTTCCGGGCTTACACCCGGACAGGAAAATCCGGTGTCGCACTCACCAGATTTTCCCGTCTCAGCTATATTTTATTTTGCGCGGTAATCTGCCGCAGGTCCAAGAATAACACTCTTCTCATCCAGAACTTCCAGAGGTGTATCCCATCCCTCGATGGTTGCACCGGACTCAATCTTCTGGCCGTTCAGAATGGCATTGGCAACACATACCGTCAGATAACCAAGGTCATGGCAATCCCAGAGGCAGCCACAGTCCAGAGAACCGTCAGCCAGTACGCTCTGTACATCGTCCTCCATAGCGTTTGCTACCAGAGAAACCTGATCCTGCAGGCCCAGATCCTGGATGGCAAGGCCACAGCCAGGGCCGGTAGGTGTGGACATACCAAGGATACCTTTCAGATCCGGATATGTCTTCAGCAGATCCTGTGTAGTGGAGTAAGCCAGGTCCTGAGACTCATCTGTCGGGAACGGATCGGCCACCAGTTCCAGATTCGGATAGTTGGCTTCTGCATACTCTTTGGCGTATTTAATCCACAGATTCAGGTTCTCAGCGGAAAGACCACCGGTGACAATGGCCCACTGGCCTTCTTCTGTGCCCATGGATGCTACAAGCTCCTGCATCATATGCTCGCCGAAAGCTTTATCATCAATGTTGTGAATGGATGCGTCCACGAGATTGGGATCCGCCTGGGTATCCCAGTCAAGTACGACAATGCCCGCCTCTTTTGCTTTGGTCAGCACGGAGGTCATGGCAGCCGGATCATTGGGGGCCACACAGATAGCGTCCACGCCCTGCGTAATGTAATCTTCCAGCATGGTCACCTGCTCGGCAGCATCTGCCGTGGTGGGGCCATTGTAGATTACGTTGATGCCCAGATCTTCACCGGCCTTGACTGCGCCCTCACCTGTCATGGTGAAATAGGGGATGCTGACCAGCTTGGGCATAACCACGATGGTATAACCGTCGCCGGATGCCTCTGCTGCGCCGGACGCCTCTGCCGGTGCGGAAGAAGCCTCGGATGCCGCAGGCGCTTCCGACGGTGCGGCAGAAGCCTCGGATGCCGCGGATGCCCCTGCGGAGCCGGATGCCTCTGCCGGTGCAGAAGAAGCCGCGCTGCTGGATGAACCGCCGCCGCATCCCGCTAAAGCGGTGCATGCCAATGCTGTGGAAAGCAATAAGCTCACTAATTTCTTTTTCATAAAAAACCTCCATTCATTCACTTTTGTGTGTATGATTTTTTGATTGACCCCGAAAACTGTCCTGCAGTTTCCGGCGGCCTCTATTAAAACGGCGGTGTGCGAAACCGCCATTTAACAGCCCTGTTATGCCCTGGCCCTGGCCGCCCGTTCCCGGATTTTCTTCTTGTCGCTCAACGCGCCGCTGACATAACGTACGATCAGCACAGCGATCAGAATAATACCGGTAATCATATTGATCATATAGCGGTTTACGCCTACCAGATTCAGTCCGTTGGATACCACCTGGATGATCGCTACGGCAATCACGGTACCTGCCACCGTCCCGGAACCGCCGCTGATACTGGTACCTCCCAGTACCACCGCCGTAACCGCCTGCATCAGATAAGAAGAGCCATAGTCTGTCTTGGCCGAACAGTATCTCGACGAGATCAATACCCCGGACAGTCCATACATAATACCGGAATAAATATAGACAAGCAGTACTGTTCTCCTTGTAGCTATACCGGAAAACCTGGTGGCCGTCTCATTACAGCCGACCATATAAACCTGTGTGCCCCATACACTGCGTTCAAACAGGAAATACGTGATGACAATCGCCACGATATAGATCAGTATCGTATAGGGAATTCCAAGCAGCGCACCGCTTCCCACTTTCAGAAACAGCGGCGGGAATCCGGCCAAGGAACCGCCTTTTGTGACCACAAGCCCCAGCCCTTCAAACAAAAGCTTGGTGCCCAGCGTAACCAGCATGGCCGTTACACCCACATAAGCGATCAGCACACCATTGAGCAAACCGGTCACGGCTGCCACAGCCACGGTAATGATGATTCCCACAAAAACGCCTATAGCCGGATTTTCATTGGCAAAAGTTGTCGCCATAAAGCAGCCTGCCACAATACTTGCCACTGTGGCGCCTGTACAGATGGACAGGTTCATGCCTCCCGTCAGGACCGCAGCCATCATTGCCAGGGCCATCAGGCCGAACTCCGGCATCTGGTAGCACATGGTCTGCAGGTTCCCCGCAGAGAGAAATTTGTCCGGGGAAATAATACCCATTACAATAAACAGGCCCACAAATATGCCAAACAGGATTAATTCATTCTGATAATTTTCTCTAATACTTTTCCAGATCTTCATACCGGCCTCCTACTCTTCCACATCCACATGCACCAGTCTGGCTTTCTCGATCCTGCGGTTAATAACATCCACAGATATAGTAACCAAAATGATGATGCCCATTACAACCTTCTGCCAATACGAGGATACCCGAACCAATACCAGGCCGTTTTTAATCACAGCCATCAGGATGATACCCAGGAATGTGCCAAACACGGTACCGATACCGCCCATAACGCTGGCTCCGCCCAGCACGGCGATGGCAATAACGTCCAGCTCACAGCCGGAAAAAGTATTCGGGTCTATCTGCTTAACAATCAGAA
The DNA here is from genome assembly GCA_003542935.1 of Lachnospiraceae bacterium. Taxonomy (GTDB): domain Bacteria; phylum Bacillota; class Clostridia; order Lachnospirales; family Lachnospiraceae; genus UBA11957. Next base: position 3,788 of record DPJQ01000007.1, read on the forward strand.
TGTCGGTCACTGCCGCCAGTCCGGCCAGCGTACCGGAATATATGTAGACAAACGTTGTAACCCTGGATACATTGTATCCCACCCGGGTGGCCGACTGCACATTGCCGCCGACAGCATAGATGCCGCGCCCCATCAGGGTGTATTTCAGGATCAGCCAGGTGGCTATACCAACCAGGATCAAAAACAGAATCTGGATGGGCATTCCCACTACTTTGCCGGCACTGGGAATGGCGCCGAACTGGATGTCGCCGAAGCTTAGGAACCAGTCCGGCATTCCGGAAATCCACATACCGTTGGTGTAGAAAAGGACTGCTGCCATGACAATCGTCTGGGTACCCAGAGTAGCCACGATGGGCGGGATATGAAATTTCGTGACCAGAAGCCCGTTAACCAGTCCCGCCAGGGCTCCCACCACCATACACAGAAGTATCGCTACTACAATATTACTGCCCGGATTCGCCTGCAGGAATTTGCCCATCACCACCGCGCACAGCGTAATGGTGGAGGACACCGACAGGTCGATACCTCCGGAAATCAGCACCGGGAGCATTCCCAGCGCCATAATTCCATATATGGAATTGCTCCTCATAATGTCAAAAAAATTGCTGACCGTGAGGAAATTCGGATTTACTATGGTGATACAGACTGCCAGCACGACAATGATCGCCAATATACTGATTTCTTTTGATTTTGTGAGATTTTTCCACACTTTCTGCATCTGCTCTCCTCCCCTCTATACCAGCGCTTTCTGCATGATCGCTTCCTGCGTCACAGCATCGTTATCCATCTGGGCCGTGATCCGCCCGCGCCGCATGACCACAATACGATCACTGACGGACAGAATTTCCGGAAGCTCCGAAGAGATGACCATTACGGCTGTGCCGTCTTTGGCAAGCTGCCTCAGTATTTTATGGATCTCATCTTTTGCACCGATATCCACACCGTTGGTGGGCTCATCTACGATCAATATGCGGGCCTTCGTGGAGATCCATTTGGCCAGCACTACCTTCTGCTGATTTCCGCCGGAGAGCTGCATCGCCAGCATCGTGGGATCATTGGGACGGACATCCAGCATCTTGATCCACTCGTCCACTGCGCTCATCTGCTTTTCCCGGTTGATGATGCCCAGCTTGTTGGCAAAAGTCCGCAGCAGGGGCAATGTGATATTATCCGCTATGGTTTTGGGGAGCACCAGCCCCTGAGTCTGGCGGCTCTCCGGAATGTAGGCAATGCCTTTTTCCAGTGCCTGGGCCGGGTTTGCAATATGTACTTCCTCGTCACCTACACGGACCACGCCGGAATCTGCCGGACTGATACCGAAAATCGCCTGGGCCACCTCGCTTCGCCCGGCGCCCACCAGCCCGGTGAAGCCGACCACCTCACCTGCATGGAGTTCAAAGCTGATATCTTTAAAATTGCCTTTCTTGGATAAGTTCTCCACCCTGAGGACTACTTCACCCTTTTCCTCCAGGTTGGCGTAACGTTTCACCTCAATTTTCCGCCCCACCATCATGGCGATCAGTTCTTCCTCGGTGATCTTATCCGCATCCGTAGTGCCCACATACTGGCCGTCACGGAAAACCGTAAACCGATCCGATACACGGAACAGCTCGTCCATCTTGTGGCTGACAAACATGATGGCCATATTCTTCTCTTTCAGCAGATCGATAATCTCATACAGACGCTCCACCTCACCCCTGGACAGAGCCGATGTGGGCTCGTCCATGATGATCATTTTGGCATCCTGGGCCACCGCGCTGGCAATAGCCACCATCTGCTGTTTAGCCACAGACAGATTCTCCACGATCGCATTCGGGTCGATCTGGACGTTCAGGAAATCCAGTGCATCTTTAGCCTTTTTCTGGATCGCCCGCCAGCTCACGACCTTCTTTTTCTGCTCAATCGTCTCGTTGATACCGATATTCTCTGCCACCGTCAGATTTGTAAATAAAGCAAAATCCTGGTAAATGACAGAGATACCTTTCTTGATCGCATCAATCGGGTGGGCAAACTGAGTCTCCTTCCCCTCAATCAGGATCTTCGCCCCCTCATCGGGCGGCTGTACGCCGGACAAAATCTTAATCAATGTGGATTTCCCGGCGCCGTTCTCTCCCACTAGGGCGTGTACCTCCCCTGGCCGGATATCAAAGCGGACATTATCCAGCGCTTTGACACCTGGAAAGGTCTTACTTACGTTTGAAATCTCTAAAAACACCCTATCCAAAACGATACCTCCCATACAATGTAATTAATTTCATATATTGAAATTAATTTAACGGATTTTATACACGTATTGTAATTGTGTGTTACGTAAATGTCAAGAAACATTTTTCATATAAAACAATTTATTTCTATTTTCAGCATTTTCCCGAAATTTTCGAAAAAATTTAGGTGCAATTGCCGGAAAACAAAAATCTGCCGAACAGATGCACAGAAACACGGCGCCATAAAAATGAATTGTGAGACAACAGGAAATCGGGTATAATGAACCTGTTAAAAGGAGGCGGCCATGATAAAAAAAGCGTTACCTATCGGCGTGGAAAATTTCGAGGATATGATACGATCCGGCTATTACTATGTGGACAAAACCATGCTCATAAAAGAATTGCTGGATTTAAAAGGGAAAGTAAATCTGTTTACGCGCCCGCGGAGATTTGGGAAAACACTGAACTTAAGTATGCTCCGGTACTTTTTTGAGGATACGGGAGATGCAAAAAGAAACGAAGAAAAAAAGACGCTTTTTGGGGGAATGAAGATCATGGAGGCCGGGGAAAGCTATACCGGCCAGATGGGAATGTACCCTGTATTTGAGCTGACCTTGAAATCGGCAAAACAGGAAGACTATGATACGGCCTATTACATGATCGAAAATGCGGTCAGCACGGAATTTGAAAGGCACAGGCGTATGGTGGAAGCCGGAAAGGAATGCCTGTCTTCCAGGGAATATGCACAGTATACCGCCATTGCGGACGGGAATGCGGAAGAAAAAACAATACGGAACTCTCTACAATTATTTTGTCAGTGCATGTATAAAATCACCGGCAGGAATACAGTTATTCTGCTTGACGAATACGACGTACCGCTGGAGAATGCCTATTTCAAAGGCTTCTATGAAAAGATGGTCAGTTTTATCCGCTCACTGTTTGAATCCGCCCTGAAAACAAATCCCTGTCTGCAGTTCGCTGTCATCACAGGATGTCTGAGAATTTCAAAGGAAAGTATTTTCACCGGACTGAACCACCTGAACATCATCTCCATACTGGACAAAAGATACAGCGAGCACTTTGGTTTTACGGAATCCGAAGTAGTACAGATGATGAGGTATTATGGCGTCGAGAGCCGTTTTCCGACAATGAAGGAATGGTATGACGGTTATGTGTTTGGCGATACGGAAGTCTATAACCCCTGGAGCGTGATCAAGTTTTTGTATGATCTGTACGCAGATGTGAATGCCTTTCCCCGCCCCCACTGGATCAATACCAGCTCCAATGACATTATCAAAGATCTGATCGTTCGTGCCGACAGGAAAACGAAGGGCCAGATTGAGATGCTTTTGGGCGGAGGAATCCTGGATATTCAGATACATGAAGAAGTCACCTACGAAGATATGCATGGTCATGGGGAGAATCTGTGGAATTTCCTCTATTTCACGGGGTATCTGACAAAAGAAAGTGAA
>DPJQ01000096.1:0-10088 GCA_003542935.1 Lachnospiraceae bacterium
GAAGTGAATTTGAGAAGGATTACCACCGGATCGTCAGCAGCGCGTCTTTTCGGCGCCTGCAGGATAAGACCCAGGTATTTCCACTGGATAAGAGCGACTTCATCCGTACCCGGCTGACCCATTCCCTGGAAGTGTCCTCCCTGGCCAAATCCCTTGGGCAGAATATCTCGGAATATATTCTGCAAAATCATATGGCAGAGGATTTTACATATCGCATGAAAGAGGATGTCGGCACTATTCTGATGTGCGCCGGATTGATTCACGATATCGGTAATCCGCCTTTCGGCCATTTCGGGGAGGATTCCATCCGGGAATGGTTCCAGAAACATCTGGGTGACTACAGCTTCAAGGGAACTCCTGTCACGAAGCTTTTGTCCCGGCAGATGCTCCGCGACTTCTACTATTTTGAGGGCAACGCCCAGGCGTTCCGTCTGGTGACGAAGCTTCACTATCTGGTCAACGAACACGGGATGAATCTGACCTATGGGCTTTTGTCTACGATGGTCAAGTATCCGGTATCCTCCACGGAGATGGATTCGGATTCTAAAGACGTGCGTCGGCAGAAGATGGGGTATTTTCTGAGTGAGGAAAATATTTTCCGTGAGATCAGCAGGGAGACAGGCACAGACGGCGCCCGCCATCCTTTATCTTACATTTTGGAGGCGGCGGATGACATTGCTTATCTGACTGCAGACGTGGAGGATGCCTTTAAAAAAGGTTGTATTTCTTATGATATTCTGATCAGGGAGTTGAAAAGAGAGCTGTCGGCTTACCCCGTAGCGGAAAACTTTGATCCCTTTGCCGAGCTGGAACACCTGTATCGCCGGGGTAAAAGCGCACAGAGTACGGAACCGAAGCTGTATGCTGTTCAGAACTGGCTGGTGGAGATACAGTCCTATCTGATCTCCTGCGCGACCCGGGGATTTATTTCCCACTACGATGAAATCATGGCCGGAACCTGGGCCGATGATATTTTCCATGGCACGGGAGCTGAGGGAATACGGGCAGCTCTGCACAATATTGCTTTCCGAAACGCTTTTGAGTCCATCCCGATCCTCCGGATCGAGGTGGGGGCGGGAAAGATGATGGACGATATACTGGAACGGTTGATTCCCGCTTTTATTTTGTATGACACGGATGAGAAAATCGGCATGATCGAGCACAAGATGACCCAGCTCGTGTCGGAAAATTACAGGCAAATCTATCATTTTTATTCGGATGGAAAATCAGAGATTGAGCGGCTGTACCTGCGGCTTCTGCTGGTGACGGACTACGTCAGCGGCATGACGGATAGTTTTGCCAGAGATTTGTACCAGGAAGTAAATGGAATTTTGTGAGTTTATGGCTGATAGAAATCTGATATACCCCGGTAGTGCACCGGGGTGATTTTTTTTTATATCTTTCATATTATATGAATGAAAAACAAAAAAAGAAGATAAAAATGAATACATTGACCGGTAAAAATATAGATATTGTTTCTTTAGATTCGGGCATCGAGGGCCATCCGGATTTTGAGGGACGCATAGCCTCTTTTATAGATTTTGTGAATGGCAGAGAAACTTTGTATGACGATTTTGGCCACGGCACCCATGTGGCAGGGATCATTGCAGGCAGTGGTAGAATGTCCGGTGGGGTCTGCCGGGGATATGCCCCGGCAGCACGGCTGCATGTACTGAAAATTCTGGACAATAAAGGAAATGGCAGCAGGGATGCCATCCACCGGGCCCTTGGCTGGATACGGGAAAACCAGGCGTCCAAAAGCCTGCGGATTCTGAACTTTTCTGTAGGGACGGTGGAGAATGACCGCACTCTGCACAGAGAGATATTGGATGCCGTGGAGGGCATGGTGGAGATGGGGCTGATCGTGGTGGCAGCGGCGGGTAATCTGGGGCCCCGGGCGGGAACGGTCACGGCGCCGGGGAGCAGCCGGAAAGTGCTGACCGTAGGAGCCAGCGATATGCTGCAGCATTCTTTTGCCTATTCGGGGAGAGGCCCCACCATGGACTGCGTGTGTAAGCCGGAGGTGATTTTTCCCGGGAAGAGAGTAAGGGCCTGTGCTGCCTCCGTCGAGAACAAAGGATGGTATTGTGAAAAAAGCGGCACGTCCATGTCCAGCGCTGCCGTGGCAGGCATTTTGGCCTGTTATCTGGAAAAATATCCCAACGCTACGAACCGCGATATCAAGCTCCGTATCCGTGAATGTACCAGAGATCTGGGATATCCCATGAATGTACAGGGATGGGGGGAATTGGACGTAAAAAAATTTCTGGGTGACACAAAGAGTAAAGCCGGTCCTTTAAGACAAAGTCTGTAAGAATCCGAATTTTATCATAAACAGATAGCGTTGCATTTTATCTGAAACTTGTGTATAATGCAAAACTATCGGATCATCCATACTATCGTGCGCCGGAGGGAATCTGGAACGAACACCAGGTATATAACAACGATGAAATCAATCTGATAAACCCTCAGATTCGGATGCGGCCGCAGGAGAAAGGAGAAAAATGGCCATGAGAGAGATCGTCATTATCGGCGGCGGGGCGGCAGGAATGTTTGCGTCTTTGTATGCCTCAGGCCCTGGCAACCGGGTGCATGTTTTCGAGAAAAATGACCGGCTGGGACGGAAGCTGTTTATCACGGGGAAAGGCCGCTGCAATCTGACTAACGACTGCGGTCAGGAACAGTTTCTGGCATCTGTTATGTCCAACGGAAAGTTCCTTTACAGTGCCTATGCAGGCTTTTCCAACCAGGATGTAGTGGAGCTGTTTCATGCTCTGGGGGTCAGAACGAAGGTAGAGAGGGGAAACCGGGTGTTTCCCCAGTCTGACCACTCCTCGGATATTATCCGCGCTCTGGAAAGGCGGATGAAGGAACTTAACGTGCGCATCCATCTGAAAAGCACGGTGGCAGGGCTCAGGGTTTCCGAGGGAAAAGTAACCGGTGTGGTTCTGGAAAACGGCGCCGTGATCCCGGCGGATGCCGTGCTGGTGGCCACGGGAGGGCTTTCCTATCCGGTGACCGGCTCCACCGGTGACGGCTTTTTCTTCGCGGAAGAGGAGGGATTGAAAGTGACGGAACGATCCCCCAGCCTGGTGCCTATGGAGACGGAGGAGGAATATATCACGGACATGCAGGGGCTTTCCCTGCGGAATGTGGAACTTTGCCTCAGACAAAAAGGAAAAGTACTGTTTCGGGAGTTCGGTGAGATGTTGTTCACACATTTCGGTATATCCGGCCCTCTGGTATTGACGGCCAGCGCCAGAGTAGGGAAAAATCTCACAAAAGGGCCGCTGCAGGGAGAGATCGACCTGAAGCCGGCCCTGGACGCAGAACAGCTGGACAGACGCATTCTCCGGGATTTTGAGGCGAATAAAAACAGGCAGTTCAAAAATGTGATCGGCGGTCTCCTGCCGTCCAAATTAATTCCGCCGGTGCTGTCTCTATCGGCTGTTTCCGGCGATACGCCGGTACACGGGATTGGGAAGAAGGACAGGCAGGCTTTTGGGCATCTGCTGAAAGCCTTTCCTTTTACCGTTACAGGTTTGCGCGGATATGATGAGGCGATCATCACCCGGGGAGGTGTGTCCGTCCGGGAGATCGATCCCCGTACCATGGAGGCGAAAAAGGTCAGCGGGCTGTATTTTGCCGGGGAGGTACTGGACGTAGACGCCCTGACCGGAGGATTCAATCTGCAGATTGCCTGGTCAACGGCTCATGCAGCCGGTATACATATGGGCAGTCCGGGAGAAAAATAAGACAGATATATTTCTCTGGCCCTGCCGGGGCGTGGCCGGAGAAGAAAGTACTGCCGCATGGCGCGGAGAAAGCGAGGAAGTATGAGTTTTAATATTGCCATTGACGGCCCTGCGGGGGCGGGAAAAAGTACCATTGCAAAAAAAATTGCAGCAAAACTTTCCTATATATATGTAGATACCGGCGCGATGTATCGGGCTATGGCTCTGTATTTTCTTCGTCTGGGACTGGATCCGGAGGACAGCGAAAGCATGGCGGCGGCCTGCGGCAGCGCCGATATTTCCATCCGCTATGTGGACGGGGAGCAGAACGTGCTGCTAAACGGCGAGAATGTGACTCCCTATATCCGCAGCGAGGAAGTGGGGAATATGGCTTCCAAAAGCTCCCCTGTTCCCCAGGTGAGAGAAAAGCTGACACAGCTCCAGAAAGAACTGGCAGCCCGGGAGAATGTGGTCATGGACGGACGGGACATCGGAACATGCGTGCTGCCCCGGGCTCAGATAAAAATCTACCTGACCGCCAGTACCCATACCCGTGCTCTGCGGCGGTTTAAAGAGCTGGAAGAAAAAGGGATTCGGGAAAGCCTTGAGGCAATCGAGGCGGATATTGCAGACCGGGATTACCGGGATATGCACCGGGAGCTTTCGCCCCTCAGACAGGCGGAGGATGCCTGGTATCTGGATACATCGGATATGAGCATTGAAGAAGTAGTGGAGGCGATCCTGGGCAGGGTAGCACAGTATCGGGAAAAGTAAAAGTTCAGGGAGAATAATCATGGAAGTGACACTGGCAAAGACAGCCGGATTTTGTTTCGGTGTGCGCAGGGCGGTGGAGAAAGTTTATGAGCAGGCGGACAGCGGCAAAGGGCCGGTCTATACTTACGGGGAGATCATCCACAACGAGGAAGTAGTCCGGGATCTGGAAAAAAAGGGTGTACGGGTGCTGCATACGGAGGATGAGTTATCCGCCCTGACGGAAGGGACAGTCATTATCCGTTCCCACGGTGTACCGCGCCGGATCTACGATCTGCTGGAATCCAGGGGGATTCCTTATGTGGACGCCACTTGTCCTTTTGTCCGCAAAATCCACAGGATCGTGGAGCAGAACAGCCGTGAGGGACGAAAGATCGTGATCATCGGGAATGACTGCCATCCCGAGGTGGAGGGCATCAAAGGCTGGTGCCATACAGTACCGTTCGTGGTGGACAGCCCGGAAACGGCAGCCGGCCTGTCCCTGGATGAAGGCACTCCTGTTTGTATTGTGTCCCAGACGACATTTAATTACAACAATTTTAAAGATTTAGTTGAAATTCTGAAAAAAAAGAGGTATGATAGAATTGTTTTAAATACGATCTGTAGTGCTACGGAGGAGAGACAGAGCGAGGCAAGGCAAATTGCAGCCTGTGTGGATGCAATGATTGTCATCGGCGGGAAACACAGCTCCAACACGCAGAAACTATTTGAAATATGTAAAAAAGAATGTGAAAATACTTACTATATACAGACACTCGTTGATTTGGATTTAAAGCCTTTTCAATCTTTTCGTCATGTAGGTATTACAGCTGGGGCTTCGACCCCAAACAAAATAATTGAGGAGGTTCAGAAATATGTCAGAAATGAGCTTTGAGCAGATGCTGGACGATTCGTTCAGAACAATCAGAAATGGAGAAGTGGTGGAGGGTACCGTCATTGATGCGAAGCCCGAAGAGCTGATCTTGAATATCGGTTATAAGGCGGATGGTATCCTTACCCGCAATGAATATAGCAACGATTCCAGTCTGGATCTTACGACCATAGCGTCTGTGGGAGATAAGATGGAGGTAAAAGTGCTGAAAGTCAATGACGGTGACGGACAGGTAGTGCTCACTTACAAGAGACTGGCGGCCGAGAGAGGCAATAAGAGATTGGAGGAAGCCTTTGAAAATAGAGAAGTACTGAAAGCAAAAGTTGAGCAGGTGAAGACCGGCGGCCTCAGTGTGATGGTTGAGGGCAGCAGAGTATTTATTCCGGCCAGCCTTGTTTCCGATACTTTTGAGAGAGATCTGAACAAATATGCCGACCAGGAGATCGAGTTTGTGATCATCGAGTTCAATCCGAGAAGGAGAAGAATCATCGGAGACAGAAAGCAGTTGATCCTGGAAGAGAAGGCCAGATTGCAGGAAGAGTTGTTTGCCAGAATCAATGTAGGCGATATCGTTACCGGTGTTGTCAAGAATGTGACGGATTTCGGCGCATTCATTGATCTGGGAGGAGCGGACGGTCTGCTTCATATTTCCGAGATGAGCTGGGGCCGTGTGGAGAATCCGAAGAAAGTATTCAAGGTGGGCGAGGAGCTGGAGGTCCTGATCAAGGATATCCGCGGTGAGAAGATCGCCCTGAGCCTGAAGTTTGAGGATACCAATCCTTGGCTGAATGCCGATGAGAAATATGCGGCGGGCAATATCGTGGAAGGCCGTGTGGCAAGAATGACGGATTTCGGCGCTTTTGTTGAGCTGGAGCCCGGCGTGGATGCTCTGCTTCATGTATCACAGATCTCCCGTCAGCATGTGGAGAAACCTTCTGATGTGCTCAGCGTAGGCCAGATCATAGAGGCAAAAGTGGTTGATTTCAACGGTGAGGACCGTAAGATCAGCCTGAGCATGAAAGTTCTGGAGAATACCGATATGGACATGCCGATGGATGAGGAGTAATCCATACGGCCGGTTAATGTTAGATGTATGTAAAGAGGCACTTGTCGTTTTGCATTTTGCAATGGGCGGCAGGTGCTTTTTCACAAAATAAAACAGGGAAATTATGGAGGAGGAGAGCGGCAAGATGAGGAAGAGAATATTTACATCCGTAGTGCTTATGCTGGCTTTGTGGATAGCCCTGCCATGTATTCAGACTGAGGGGGCAGCTGCATCAAGAACAAAGGTAGCAGAGGCTCTCACTGATGCGGAAATGGACTATCAATTGGACAAAAGCTGTGTCTATGTCCAGGATCCCGGACCGTACAGTGAGGGAATATTGGATTGTGAGAATATCAAGGTGGAGCAGAATACATATTTTGCTGAAGTGTCCGGAGATGAAAAGTATCTGGCAGTGTATGACGCCTATTTCAGGCTGCTTAGGGACACCAACCCCAACCTCAGTCTTGTGAAAACCAATGAGAGTATACATGATACTATTTCTATTTATTCCGCCGGTTTTGATTATACCGGAACCAGTAAAGTGACTACAAAAAGAGCAATACAATATGGTAAGGAAGAACAGGCAAATGTTACCCTGTACTGTTCCCGGCAGGAAGGACGAATTAAAATCTACGTAAATATTCCTCTGGAGATGAGATTTGCGGATCTGGGATACCGGTACAACGGTTCCAGAATTTCCACTGCCTATGTGGGCGGTTCGGTGAAAGCGGGACTCTATAAATGCAGTGACGGAACTTTTCAGACAACGGACGGCAGGCTGTCTACTTCCCTGAATGCTGCCCAGGTAATCCGGGACGGGAAGACTTATACGGCGTCTGCGGCATATGAGAGGGAGGGAACAAATGATATTCTGCGAGTGAAGGGATTTTACAGGAACGAAATGTTTCTTTTCTGCACACCGGCGGATTTCCTGGCTCAGGGTGATATCTTTCGGATGTATGAGCTGGAATCCCAGTCGGAATATCTGATGCATAATGGCGGTGACAGGGGCAGCCAGGAAGATTCCCTTACGGCTTTTAGATATTCAGAACCGGGGGTTTTTGGCGCCTGCCATGACGGGAGCTATATTGTCCCGGTTCGGGGACCGTTGAACCGGTTTGAAGCGTTGACGGTGCGGGTGATGTACTATGTGCCGGGAAAAGAGGCAGTATATTATATTTACGCAAAATATGTCGCTGCTCCCCATGAAATTGAAGCGTTGTGTGCTATCGATATTTCGGACACCACTACAGCCGAGGAAAAAGCCAACACGATTACCCTGCAAACAGGTCAGACAGCCCGGCTGGAGGCTCCGCCCAGTGACAGCTGGCAGGCTTTTTCCAAGTGGGAAGTCCGATCGGGCAGTGACCTGGTCAAATTGAGCAGCAACAGTGGAACGGCAGTGACCGTTACGGCTTTGAAAGCGGGAACGGCCCAAATTCAGGCCGAGACGAGCTACCCCTACACTTATGAGGATCCTCTGACCCATGCAGAACGGAGAAACTGGACGACGGATTACAAAACGTATACACTCCGGATTACTTCGGCGGAAAGCGGCGGTTCTTCGGCGGCTCCAAAGAAAGGGACGACACTGAAGAAAGGGAGTATTTCCTATAAAGTAACCAAAGCCAAATCCGCGGTGGAATTTGCAAAAGCACCTGGTACAGCAGCTTCTGTATCGGTTCCCGATACGGTAAAGATCAATGGCATCACTTACAAAGTGACATCCATAGCTGCCAATGCCTTGAAAGGAAACAGGAAAGTTACAAAAGTCACAATCGGAAAGAATGTGACATCGATCGGAAAGAATGCATTTAACGGCTGTAAAGAACTTTCAAAAGTCACACTGGGAACCGGGGTCAAAAAAATAGCAGCGTCGGCCTTCCAGATGTGTCCGAAGCTTAAGAACATTACAGTTAAATCTACAAAATTGACAAGTGTGGGCAAGAATGCGTTTAAAGGCATTCATACTGCGGCCAAAATCAAAGTACCGGCGAAAAAGCTCAAAGCCTACAAGAAACTTTTAAAAGGAAAGGGCCAGGGCAAAAAGGTAAAGATTGTAAAATAGCGTATGTCCTTGAAACTGCGGACATATGGAAGCGAGATGTTTCTGTTTTAACTCAGAGCGTGTTGAATTATTTGCGCCGCATAAATGGACAGGTGGTTTATATCATCCAGTAACGTATGATCATATAAGAAATAGCCGGTTTTATCACCCCTGTTTTCCCGGAAGACAGGGGTGAAGCTGTCTTTCCACTGGGGCAGGAACGTTCCGGTACGACGTTCGTAACAGGTATCCGGTGTGGCTTTCTGACGATAGGCAGGGTCGGTGTAGACGGCTACGCTTTTATGCAGGGCACGGTCCTCCCGGGGAAGATAATAGTAGTTCCGGTAATCCGGAAAATACAGCCGGAGCTCATCGTGGCGTTTGGGCAGCCGCAGTGAGATCCGGCCGTTTCCCACGGATAAACAAATATGTTCTTTTTCGACAGCCAGAGACAGGGGCAGCGTTTCCGCAGGAATGAGACGGAGAGTCAGGCTGTCCGGCTCATCCTCACAGCGTTCAAGGGCCAGAGGCAGTATGCCGTTTTGCAATGCCAGAAAAGAAAAAAGGCGCTGTATCTGTATCATGCCCGTAAGATCTTCATGATTATGGAGGAACAGACATTCCAGAAGTTCCGGTTCACCGGTCTGCAGCCATTTTTTGTACAGTTCGATCAGCTCTTTTCCGGTGTACCTGTCCTTTCGGTGTAACCCCACAGCCCGTTCCACGGTTTTTAATTTCATATTTTCCACGTCCAGCCAGGGTTTCAGCGGGCGGAAGCGAGTGTAAAGATCACAGCTCTCTATGTGAAAAGGCGACGGGTCGAGTCCGTAAAAGGCACACTTACGAACCAGATAAGGAATGTCAAAAGAAGAACCGTTATAGTGGATAAGATATGCGAAACCTGAGATTAACTGCAAAAAATCCTGCAAAACAGCGTCCTCATCACCGGGTTTTTCGGCAAACCACTGGCGGAGACAAAAAGTATCTTCGGACAGCCACATGGCGCCGATCAGGTACAGATGGGAGCATCGGTGATTCAGCCCTGTGGTCTCAATATCAAAGAAAAGCGCCTGATGCCAGTCAAATCCGGCAAATGTGCTCAGTGCATTATTGATATCCAGTATTCTGCTTACAATTTTCATTGCAAATCTTGTCCTTTCACGTTAAAATCATAGGGTGGCATTGCCATTATAGCAAAAGAAAGAAAAACGGGAAAGAAAAAAGATTATGATTCGATATATATGTGGAACTGTCACAGACATGGAGGAAAACTGCATTATTCTGGAAAATCATGGCGTAGGCTACCGTATTTTTATGTCGGCCTCAGCCATGGGCGGGCATGTCCGTGTAGGCGACGAGATGAAAATCCATACTTATATGAGTGTCCGCGAGGACGCTATGCTGCTTTACGGTTTCCTGACCAGAGACGATCTGCGGCTGTTTGAGCTTCTGATCGGTGTCAGCGGTATCGGACCCAAAGGAGGATTGAGTATTTTGTCGGCGTTGTCTGCCGATGAGCTGCGCTTTGCCATACTGTCCGATGATGCCGCCTCTATAGCCAGAGCGCCGGGGATAGGAAAAAAGACAGCCCAGAAGCTGATTCTGGAGCTGAAGGACAAG
>DPJQ01000096.1:10397-10662 GCA_003542935.1 Lachnospiraceae bacterium
AAGCTGAAGCTTGAGGATGCTTTTGGCAGCCGGCAGAATCCGGCGCCTCGGGCGGAGGTGTTTCAGGCTGGTGACAGTGTTCAGGAGGCCGTTATGGCCCTTACTGCGTTGGGGTATCCGGGGACGGAGGCCCTTCGGGCAGTGAAAGCGGTGGAGGGCCGGGATGAGATGGATACGGAACAGATATTAAAAGCGGCGCTGAAGTATTTGGTGTGAAAAAACAAAAACAGGTGATACTATATGGAAAAGAGAATGATCACGACAG
>DPJQ01000096.1:10935-11185 GCA_003542935.1 Lachnospiraceae bacterium
AAAACAGGTGATACTATATGGATAAGAGAATGATCACGACAGAGTACACGGAGGAGGATGTCCGGATTGAGGGGAGCCTGCGGCCGCAGTGTCTGGAGGATTACATCGGGCAGACGAAAATCAAAGATATTTTGAAAATTTATATTGAGGCAGCCCGACAGCGGGGCGATGCGCTGGATCATGTGTTGTTCTATGGGCCTCCGGGCCTGGGGAAGACGACGCTGGCGGGGATTATTGCCAATGAGATGGG
>DPJQ01000096.1:11528-11674 GCA_003542935.1 Lachnospiraceae bacterium
GCCATTGAGAAGCCGGGGGAGATGGCGGCTATTCTCAATAACCTGCAGGAGAGGGATGTGCTTTTTGTGGATGAGATCCACCGGCTGAATCGCCAGGTAGAAGAGGTGCTTTACCCGGCTATGGAGGATTATGCCATTGACATCAT
>DPJQ01000027.1 GCA_003542935.1 Lachnospiraceae bacterium
GAATCTTTAAGGTATAATAAGCGGTAGATACAAACTCATCTCTTTTCGTATGGATTTTGGTTTAGACGCTTAAATTATACCGCAAAGAGACCGAGTTTGTATTTTATTTTTCAAAAGTTAAAAAGTTGTAAACTGGTGGGGCCCCATATTATCATAGTAAATATAATTCCCTTTTTTGCCGATTCTAACATAAGCGTGGCTTTTGGCCAGATGAATGACAGATACATTCTCAAAGCCCAGAGCATCGGCAAGAACGCCGATCGTTGCCGCAATATAGAAGCAGTCTCCGCTGTCGGTAGCGAGTGCCTCTATGGCGGCCCGGTATACCCAGTCGTCCTTTTTAAAACCGCTGCAGCGCTGGCTGCCTGTATAGGAGAATGTAGCGACTACCCGTTGGGCGCTTTTCTTTAGTTTTACGGATATGGAATCACTGGAATTCGTACATTTTCGGATAAATTTTTCGGCAGCCATTCTGGCCAGAACCCGCTGGCTGTTTATAGCGTAAGCATTTTTATTGAATTTTATTTTGTCCACGGTCTCATTTCTGGCACATTTCCCGTTTTTATAGACATAAATGATATCTGCGCTGTATGCGGATTTTTCACGCAAGACGCGCCAGCCTGTCACGGGCTGTCCTTTTTCGTTGATATAATAGTATTCACTGCCTACTTTTTTCATTTTACGGCCGGTGGGGGTAAGCAGCTGCCCTTTCAGATTAAAAACATAGTATTTGCCATTGATCCTGCAGCTTTCCGTTGCCGCCGAACCGTTTTTTCTAAAATAATATTTTTTACCGTTGATGGTTTTCCACTTTTCTGTGACAGCCTGTCCCTTAGAATCAAAATAATAATATTTTTCATCTACTTTTTGCAGAGTCCCGGTTACGGCAGTACCATCTGCATCAAAGTAATAATAGTGGCCGTCTGTTTTTTTCAGAGTTTTGGTTATTGCGATGCCATCTGCGCCAAAGTAATAATAGTTGCCATCTATTTTTTTCAGAGTTTTGGTCACTGCGGCGCCGTCTGCACCAAAATAATAATAGTTGCCGTTTATTTGTTTTAATGTTTTTGTAATCGCAATTCCGTTCTGGTCAAAATAAAACCATTTACCATTTATTTTGCGCAGAGAATCCGTAAATGATTCTGCTGCACCCGGATCTGCCGGGGGGTAATTTGCGGCAGCTTTGGCCTGTGTGCCGCCCGTATACAGACAGGTCAGTATGAGCAGGACAATAAAAAATAGTTTTCCTGTGCTTTTCATCTTTGTTTCCTCCGTTTCCAGCCATGCATGGGAATAAAGTTCTTTACTTGTGTATGCAATGGCTGTTTTTATAGTACCACTCTTTTACGGTTTTGGCGAATTAAAAATGAGAAAACCAATGTTGAAAAGTAGATGGAGGCTATGATAAACTTTTTATTATCAGATGAAGGAGGAAATGACTATGGCATTGCTTCAAATTAATTTCTTGTCCGAGAGCCTGATGCGGACGGTGACTATTAACGCTGTTATTCCTTTTGACAAGATCCGTATGCCCTGGGAGGAGGCCCCGGCGGTAAAAACACCTTTCAAAACATTGTATTTGCTGCATGGTATCTTTGGCAACTATACGGATTGGGTGAGCGGTACAAACATCCAGCGGTGGGCCGAGGAGAAAAATCTGGCCGTCATCATGCCATCGGGGGAAAACCATTTTTATATGGACTGTGAAGCCAACGGTGAGCGGTACAGCCGTTTTATTGGGGAAGAACTGCCCCGGAAAATGTGCGAGCTCTTTCCGCTGTCAACGGCCAGGGAGGATACTTTTATCGGCGGCCTGTCCATGGGAGGTTTCGGGGCCATCACTAATGGATTGAGATATAAGGAACGTTTCGGCCGGATTATTGGCCTGTCAAGCGCACTTATTTTTGATGACATATGTAATCCCGACAGCGGGGATCTGGGGCGCAGCGTATTCGGCCCCCGGTTTTATGAGACGCTGTTGGGCCCGGCGGAAGATTTCAGGGGCGGCCCGGCGGATTATAATTCTTTACTGGATAAAGCAGCGGAGGGGGACGGCAAAAAGCCGGTTTTCTATCTGTGCTGCGGCGTGGATGATTCGCTGTTGGGCGTAAACCGGGAATTTGCTGAGCGGGTGAAGGAGAAAGGATTCGCCTGTACCTATGAGGAAGGACCGGGTGCCCACGAGTGGGATTTCTGGAATCGATATATCAAGAAAGTATTGGACTGGCTGCCCCTTGTGGAAGATAAGGAGGGGATCAACAGCGGGAATATAGGGGATCGTTAAGTTGTGATTAATTTTCCCGTATTTTTCCAAACCGTGGACTTGCGAAACGGTATTTTAAGAGGTATAATTTTGATATATTCCGGCTGTACCGCAAAAGGACAGCGTATCATACGAAAGGAGTCATAAACCCATGAGTTTTATTGACACAATCAAAGCAAGAGCAAAAGCAGACAAGAAGACTATCGTACTTCCTGAGACAGAAGACCGCAGGACCTATGAGGCCGCGGCGCAGATCCTCAAGGAAGGTATCGCAGATATCGTCCTTGTCGGTTCCGAAGAAGAAGTGAAGAAGGGCAGCGAGGGCCTGGATCTGGCAGGAGCGGTGATCGTGGATCCGGCTACATCCGACAAGACCCAGTCCTATATTGATAAACTGGTTGAGCTGAGAAGCAAGAAAGGCATGACACCGGAAAAAGCAAAAGAGATCCTGCTGAACCAGTATCTGTATTACGGCGTTATGATGGTAAAGATGGGCGATGCGGACGGTATGGTATCCGGTGCCTGCCATTCCACGGCCGATACATTAAGGCCCTGCCTCCAGATCCTGAAAACCAAGCCGGGCACCAAACTGGTATCCGCTTTCTTCCTGATGGTTGTGCCAAACTGCGAGTACGGCGCCAACGGAACTTTCGTGTTTGCCGACAGCGGACTGAACCAGGATCCCAATCCGGAAGAACTGGCCGCCATAGCCGCATCTTCCGCAGAGTCCTTCCGCACACTGGTAGGGGAGGAGCCGGTAGTGGCCATGCTTTCCCACTCCACCAAGGGCAGTGCCAAACATGCGCTGGTGGATAAGGTGACAGAGGCTACCCGTATCGCCAAAGAGCAAAATCCGGATCTGAAGCTGGACGGCGAGTTCCAGCTTGACGCAGCCATCGTTCCCAGCGTGGGCGCTTCCAAAGCTCCCGGCAGCGACGTGGCAGGCAAGGCCAACGTCCTGATCTTCCCGAACCTGGATTCCGGAAATATCGGCTACAAGCTGACCCAGAGACTGGCTAAAGCAGAAGCTTACGGCCCCGTGACTCAGGGTATCGCCGCTCCGGTCAACGATCTGTCCAGAGGCTGCTCCTCTGAGGATATCGTGGGCGTGGTAGCCATCACAGCCGTACAGTGCCAGGCTCAGGGTTGACCGAATCGAAACAGCCCTCCGGCTGCGGGCCGGACGGCATAGCATGTTATATTTGCAGAAAGGCTGCCCGAGGCAGGTTTTCTGTATGATACTTAGGAGGTTTAGTTTAGAAATGAATGTATTAGTTATCAACTGCGGGAGCTCTTCCCTGAAATATCAGTTAATCAATTCCGAATCGGAAGAGGTACTGGCCAAGGGTCTGTGCGAGCGGATCGGCATCGACGGCCGCCTCACCTATCAGAAAGCCGGCCTGGATAAGGAAGTGACCGACGCTCCCATGCCCACCCATAAAGAGGCCATCAAGATGGTACTGGATGCCCTGACCAATGATAAGACCGGCGCCATTGGCAGTCTGTCCGAGGTGGGTGCCGTGGGCCACAGGATGGTGCACGGCGGTGAGAAATTCACCAGCTCCGCCGTGATCAATGACGAGATGATCAAGGCTGTGGAATCCTGTAACCCACTGGCTCCGCTGCACAACCCGGCGAATCTGATCGGTGTAAACGCCTGCAAGGAGCTGATGCCCGATGTGCCGATGGTAGGCGTATTCGACACCGCTTTCCATCAGACCATGCCGAAGGAAGCCTATCTGTATGGTCTTCCCTATGAGTATTATGAGAAATACGGCGTGCGCCGCTATGGTTTCCACGGAACTTCCCACAGCTTCGTTTCCAAAGAGACGGCCAAGTTCCTGGGAATGGATCTGGAGAATTCCAAGATCATCGTGGCCCATCTGGGCAACGGCGCATCCATCAGCGCGGTAAAGAACGGTAAGTGTGTGGATACATCCATGGGCCTGACTCCTCTGGCCGGCCTGGTGATGGGTACCCGCTGCGGCGATATCGACCCGGCGATCCTGGAGTACATTGCCCAGAAAGAGAATCTGGATCTGGCAGGTGTGATGAACGTGCTGAACAAGAAATCAGGCGTACAGGGCATCTCCGGCGTGTCCAGCGATTTCCGTGATCTGGAGAACGGCATGAACGAGGGGAACGAGCGGTGTGCCGACGCCCTGAATGTGTTCAGCTACAATGTGGCTAAATTCATCGGCGCCTATGTGGCAGCTATGAACGGCGTGGACGCCATCGCCTTTACCGCCGGTATCGGTGAGAATGCTCCGCTGGTGCGTGAGAAAGTCCTTGGCTATCTTGGCTATCTCGGCGTGGTACTGGATGCCGAGGCAAATAAAAAGCGCGGCGAGAACAATGTGATCTCCACACCGGACTCCAAAGTGAAGGTAGTGGTAGTGCCCACCAATGAGGAGCTGGCGATCTGCAGGGATACAGTGGCATTGGTGAAATGATTTATTTTGAGATGTAAAAAAGACGCCCCGGATTTTATAAGGTCCGGGGTGTTTTGCAAAGAATTTATTGAGATAAGGTAACTGTTCAGTACAGGTCGAAGCACTTGCTGCTGAGACCGTAAAAAAATGATTCAGGAGTGCAAAATCCCATCACCGAAGGTGATATTGAATGGATTTTGCATAGTAACTGTGAAGGTACTGAACAGTTACGAGATAAGTTATTGGATAAACCTTGAATACAGCAGGGAGAATATTTGATTGATAAAATGGAGGACAATTTATATGAAAACAGCATTCAAACGTATCAGCATAATGGTTCTTGCTATCGCACTTGTATTTACCTTTGTGTCTGCCGGGGAGGTTCATGCGGCATCGAAATTAAAAGCACCGAAAATAAGCAAATGGAAAGATGTGACATATAAATATGCAAATTCGGGTGGAGACGGTGAGGCCTGGCAGGTAACGTGGAAGAAGGTGAAGGGAGCAAAAGGATATCAGATTAAATATTATGAAAAGGAGGATCCCTCTGGTAACTGGTATACATATACCAAAACCACCAAAAAGTGTAAGGCTGAGATTCAGTTTTCCTCTCTCAGTAGATTTAAAGTGAAAGTCCGTGCTTATAAAATCGGGAAAAATGGAAAAAAGGAATACGGTAAATGGGGAATATCGAAAGTAAAGAAAATTAGTTACTGATTTTAAGTTGGGCAGAAGGAAAATCGTATGAAGTTATTATGGAAAAAGTATAGTTCAGGATTTTGGGCGGGTCTGTTTCTGGCTATATTTAGCGTTTTATTGATCTCCACCGTCCGGGTCTCTGCCGCTGATACCCGGACGGTGGATCTTGTAGCCGTAGGCGATGACCTCATCCATTCATCTATTTATAAAGCCTGCAAGACCCGAAGCGGATATAACTTTGACACCCTTTTCAAACATATCAGAAAGGATGTTCAGGCGGCGGATATATCGGTCATCAACCAGGAGACGATTCTGGTAGGCAGGAATTATTCAGGATATCCGTCTTTTGGAAGTCCCAAAGCCGTGGCAGATGCCGTTGCCAAAGCCGGCTTTAACGTTGTTACCCATGCTACAAACCATACCCTTGACCGTGGTACGAACGCAATTATGGATACGCTTGGATATTGGAACAGAAAATATCCGGATATAAAAGTTCTTGGTATCCACAAGAGCAGAAATGCAGCCAACAAAATTACCGTTGTCCAGAAAAACGGAATCCGGATAGCTATGCTCAATTATACCTATGGACTGAATGGTTATCGTCTTCCGGCCGGCAAAAAATATATGATCGATCTTCTCACGTCACAGAACAGAAATAAGATCAGGAGAGATATCAAATCGGCAAAGAAAAAAAGTGACTTTGTGATTGTGTTTACGCACTGGGGAACAGAATATCGTTATTCTCCTGACAGCAGTCAGAAAAACTGGACAAATTTTTTTCTGGATAATGGTGTAGATCTTCTGATCGGGACACATCCCCATGTGTTGGAACCTTACAGGATGCTCAAGGGGAATAATGGGAAGAAAATGCTTGTGTATTATTCTCTCGGCAATTTTGTTTCCTCCCAGAACAGAGTTCCGCGTCTTCTCGGAGGAATGGCAAAAGTGACAATTGTAAAGAATTCCAAAGGTACATATGTCAAAAAATACGGAATGGAACCTCTGGTAACTCATATCAGTAATAGATATAAATCCTTTACGGTATACAAATTAAGGGATTATACAGATACCCTGGCAGGAAAAAACTACATTCGCAGGATTTCACCCCGTGAAGCTTTCAATGTAAGGAAGCTGAAAAGTTTATACAAAAAAATAACCGGAAGAAAAGCCTGATGTAGTTTCACAAATTCAGGCAGAAAATGGTTGACAAATTCCGGATCAACGGATATACTTAACAGCGTGTGATTAGGAGACGATTATGCTGATTGATCTGACATATGTATTATCTCAGGATGGGAATACGCAGGAAGAGACCGTTGCCCTTGATATGACGCATTTCCGGAAAAGTAAGGGTGAGTTTTATAAACTTGCGGATAAATCGCCGGTACAGGTGAGTATACATCATGAGAAAGATCAGGTAATTACGATAACCGGGCAGTGCAGAGTTTCCCTGCAGGTGAATTGTGCCCGCTGTCTGAAGCCTGTCAGGAAAGATCTGGAGCTTATCTTTACACACCGGGTGGATGTGCTTCACCCCGGAGAGGACGAAGATGAGCTGGAGATGAGCCTTTGCATCGGAGATGGAAAAATGCTTGATGTGGATCAGCTTGTGCATAATGAGATTTTAATCAATCTGCCGATCCGTGTACTCTGTAAAGAGGACTGTAAGGGTATCTGCCCGGTATGCGGACAGAACCTGAATGAAGGGGCATGTTCCTGTGATCAGGGGCCTGCTGATCCGCGGATGGCAGCTTTTCAAGAAATATTCAGCAAGTTTAAGGAGGTGTAGCTATGTCCATCTGTCCAAAGAATAAATCATCCAAAGCCAGAAGAGATAAGAGGAGAGCAAACTGGAAAATGTCTGTTCCGAATCTTGTAAAGTGCAGCAAGTGCGGCGCTCTGATGATGCCTCACAGAGTTTGCAAGGCTTGTGGTTCTTACAACAAGAAAGAAATCATCGCTATGGATGCAGAGTAGGAATGAGGAAAATAAGGGATTCCCGGATGGCCGGGGGTCCCTTTTTCCATCCTGACACCAATCAAAATTTGTACACACAGGGGATTTAGTGATTACCCAAAGGATTACTTGTATGTTGGTAGCAGCTGTTAAAAAATATTATTTGGCGGTTTTTGGCAGTATATGCCGACTTAATTACTTTTAGGGGGCCCGCCAGATAGTTGGGGAAGTCTGGCAGGGAATGGCGCATGGCTGGGAGACGCCCATCGGGATAATACAATACAGTTCTTGAAACATTTGGGAACATATACTATACTATTACTAAACCGGACCGTCTGCATGGATGTGTCCGAATCGGGCACATCCCCGGCATATAAACAGCCATAGCAGTAAGGAAAGTGCTGAAAGTTTAAACGTCGGAGCTGGCTTTGGGGGTTCCCGGTTGTTAGTACCAGGAAATGGCGGTATAATATATAATATGCAGTGGAAGTTTTGCCCTCAGAAGGATACTTTACTGAGAGCGAGACGACAGACGGAAGCAAAGAAATAGAGGGGCAGGTTTCAGATTTCCTGATTAAGATT
>DPJQ01000048.1:0-381 GCA_003542935.1 Lachnospiraceae bacterium
TTTGACTCCTGCATTCGTTGGTTCAAATCCAACTAGCCCAGTTAATGCTGGTGTGCAGGAGCTGTTTTTATCCTGATACGGAAAACTGCCGGTAGCAGCTTGATTGTGATAATACAAAAAGCTGCTGCCGGCAGTTTTGTTTGAATAAATGAGGTCTGTAGTGGGGAAAGATGAAAAATTATTAAAAATCCCCGTAATCATAGTTTCTTTCACACGTGTGTGCTACTATAAATACTAAGAAGATACGTAACTGTTCAGCACAGGTCGAAGCATTTCCCAAGGGACGCCTTCGGTGTACTGCTGAGACCGTAAAAGCATGATTCAGGAGTGCAAAATCCCATCGTGTAGACGATTTTGAATGGATTTTGCATCGTAACTGTG
>DPJQ01000048.1:687-1446 GCA_003542935.1 Lachnospiraceae bacterium
TGAAGGTACTGAACAGTTACGAAGATACGGACAGCAGTGTGTCTTGTTCAGACTGCTGTAAAGACGGAGGGATGGAGCATGGAAGAGAAACGAAGAATCCTTGTAGCAGATGATGACGAATCCATATTGGAGGTCATCCGGATTATGCTTGAGGGTGAGTATTATGATGTGATTACAGCGAAAAACGGACAGGAAGCCATTGAACGGGTGGATGCGTCTATTGACCTGGTCATACTGGATATCATGATGCCGGAGTGTTCGGGTCTCACAGCATGTACGGAAATTCGCAAAACTTCCCTGGTGCCGATCCTTTTTTTAACGGCAAAATCTACGGACGCTGACAAGATCATTGGTTTTTCTTCAGGGGCTGACGATTATCTGGTGAAGCCTTTTTCCTATGCGGAGCTGTTGTCCCGGGTGAAAGCTTTGATCCGCCGTTATCACAATTATAATGCCGGCAAAGGCCGCGAATCGGAGGATGCAATCATCCGGATTAAAGACCTGGAGCTTGACAGAGAAAAGAACCGGGTCTGTATCAAGGGCGAAGAGATTCCCTTTACCGATACGGAATATCAGATATTAAGTCTTTTAGCCTGTAATCGGAAAAAAGTGTTCAGTGTGCAGAATATTTATGAGAGTGTCTGGAATGAGCCCTACTATGTATCCTCCAATAATACCGTGACTGTACATATTAGAAATATCCGCAAAAAAATAGAAGAAGACGTGCAGAAACCTGAGTATATCAAGACCGTATGGGGA
>DPJQ01000048.1:1739-2295 GCA_003542935.1 Lachnospiraceae bacterium
AGTATATCAAGACCGTATGGGGAAGGGGCTACCGTATTGAATAGTATGAGAAAAATTGGATTTTCCCGGCTGCGGGTGGAATTACTGTTTGCAGCTCTGGTGTCCCTGGTTGTGGCTTATGGCTGTCATATTCTGATTAAAGAGGGCGGAAACTATTATCTGGACGGTCTGATCGCTTCCGAGGAGTATATGTATGGCAAAAACGAGAAGATGTCTCTGCTGTTTCAGGAATATGTGGAGGATCAAGGACTTCTTCTGGAGAATACGGGGGATATCCTGCATTGGTGCAGAGAGAACAAAACTTCGGTGACGCTGTACAACGAGACGACCCAGGGGCTGTATTCCTACTATTCCTTTCTGGGCAGCCAGGCACAGATATCTACGGTGGACGAGATGGCTTTTGAAGTGACCAGCGAGTATGCTACCGGAGATTTTTCGGTTCGGTTTGCAGACGGCACTAAAGTGCGGGCGCTGTTTTATTATGACAGAATCTATAATTATTACAATTATTTTTATACGGCCAGCCTGTTTGCGGCGGGGATTTTCTTTTTTCTGG
>DPJQ01000048.1:2594-5055 GCA_003542935.1 Lachnospiraceae bacterium
GCGGGTATTTCCTTTTTGCTGGTGTTCATGATGCTCATCGCCCGGAAGGTCAACTATATCCGGATCATGGATAAGGAGCTGAAGGTGCTGGAGGGGGGCGATCTGGAGTATGAAGTCACGGAACTTGGCAGCGACGAGTTGTACCAGCTTGCCCACGGCATCAATGAGATGCGCAAGGCCGTCCTGCGGCGGGAGGAGGAAGAGCGGCGCAATGCCCAGGCCAATCAGGAGCTGGTGACAGCTCTATCCCATGACATTCGCACGCCGATGACATCCCTGATCGGTTATCTGGAGATCCTTAAGATGGGCCGTTACCATAGCGAGGAACAGAAGGAAGAGTTTCTGGAGATTTCACGCCAGAAGGCGTTTCAAATGAAGGAAATGACCGATAAGCTTTTTGAGTATTCCCTGGTCACGGGCAAGATGGAGGAAACCTACCACATGGAGCGCATGGAGGTGGATACGATCCTGTCAGCAATCCTGGACGGACAGGTCAGCGACCTGATCAACGAGGGCTGGGAAGTAGAGGAAAATTTGAGCGGATATGCCTCGGAAAGCAGCGTGATGGCTGATGTGGAGTTTTTTCAGAGGGTTCTGGACAATCTGCTCTCCAATATCCGGAAATATGCGGATAAATCCGGGAAAGTCATAGTCAGGGCGAAAGAGGGAGAGGGCGGCTTTACGTTTAGCATCCGAAACAGAGTCCTGCATGAGGAGGCGTTGGGCGGGAGCACCGGCGTGGGATTAAAGACCTGCCAGAAGATCATGGAGGCCATGAACGGCAGTTTTCAGGTGGAAAAGACGAAAAATATTTACTGCGTATCGGTGACACTGCCGATCATCCGCCCCCAGGGGGCGGGACGGCAGCAGCCGGGTCAGAACAGGATATAGGACAGGAGCAGGCGGAGGCGGAGCCCCTCATCATCAAGGGAGATGCCGAACTCCTGCTCCAGTTTTTTTGTCCGATAGATCAGGGTATTCTTGTGGATTCCAAGCCTTTTGGCAGTTCGGGCGTGGTTGCGCTCCTCCAGAAGATAGGCACACAATGTCCGATCGTATTCCGTGCCGTGATTTTTGTCGTACTCACGGATTTTCACGATGTCCGGGTGTACCAGGTTGGTACGGATCTGCTCATGGAGAATTTTTCGGGCATAGGAAATAATGTAGTTCTCGCATCGGCTGACGGATTCACCTTTTTGGATGCCGTAATTCATCGCAATGTCGGCCTGCTCAAGGTAAATCGGCAGGTCAAAGAGATCCCTGAAGGGATAGCTGACGCCGCAGCCTCCCTGGAAAGGCACCAATATATTTTTTAACGTTGCCACGGCCGTATCCAGGGAGGTCTGTTTTGTGTTTACTACCAGTACCACCATTTCCCTGTAAAAAAGTGCCTGACATCCGGGCAGGTTTCGTTCCAGATAGGCCGTCACAAAGGTATGGGGCTGTTTGCTGTCCACCTCAATGACATATTTAGTATCTTCCTGGTACCAGCCCAGGCGGTTAAAATATTTCCACAGCTTTCTTGGCTCTACGGATATTTCGCCGGTCAGCAGATTCAGAAAGGCGGCTTTCTGTTCTTCCTGGGCACTGTCGGATACATTTTTGTCCCACCACTCTTCGATCTGTCCGTGGAGTACATCCGCCAGCTGCAAAAAACCCTGGCTGGGATGGGTGTTGTCCGGCAGCAGTACCATCCAGCCTTTATGGACGCCCTTCTGAAAAATGTTCTGTAACAGCAGGGTATGGCCCGTCTCGCTGTTTTCATACAGGAAGGGATCACGCCGGGTAAAGGAACGTTTCAGGATATCCGCCCATTCTCGCAGATGCTTAAGCGGCGCGGTGCTGCCCTGGGGCTGTAATGGCAGGGGAGTGTCCGCGGGCCAGGTGCTTTTTTTACAGCCCTGAAGTTCGACCACCTGCTGGCCGGAATCCAGGATCAGGATAGGGCAGTTGAAAAAGGGAAGGGCCGTGTGGAGCACATGCCGCAGGCTGCATCCGGCGGCGATCTCCTCCAGCACATGCATGTCCCATTCCATGTAATCATCGATGATCTCCTGCACCCGGTCGAAGGCGTCCTCAAAGCTGTCGGTGTGGAGGATGATATAGTCGTCCCGGTTGGTGCAGATGATGCCCTCCTGCATGGTGGGGATGTAATCTCCTGAACGCATCAGGTATACGGTATGGGGTTTTACCCGGTTCCTCTGTGCCAGCAGCGACGCATTGCGGATACAGGTCTTTCCGGACTGGATATGCAGGTCTTTCTCGTAGTGTTTCAGCGCATCGGCAAGAATCCACATGCTTAAATACATAGAGCCTCCTTTTGTGCAAATCGTACAATAGCTATCTTCACTTTAACAATCCCGAGGGACAATGTCAACTGACTTTTTTCTTCACTAAATTTTCTATTGATTTTCCCGAAAATTGTAGTATAATAATGGTCATGGAAGCATAGCTCAGCTGG
>DPJQ01000088.1:0-315 GCA_003542935.1 Lachnospiraceae bacterium
CTGTGAAGGCACTGAACAGTTACGATATTTTATGTATAGAAAGGGTGGGCGAAAATGGGAAAGATCCGGCTGAATGAGGATTCGGAAGTTGTAAAGACTGTCCGCAGGGAACTGGCAGAAAAAGGAGGATACATAAAGAAAAATAATAGTATTTGCATTTACGGAAAGACAGGTGACTATTATGGCAGTAGACAATAAGTTTTTGATCAGAAAAATAAAAGGGCTTACGAAAGCATATGTGATGTTTTCCCGGGTGACCAGACATCCTTTCGCGGTCTGCGATGAAGAGACTTTTGACGACCAGCTCTGGCTCTT
>DPJQ01000088.1:589-6267 GCA_003542935.1 Lachnospiraceae bacterium
CGACGACCAGCTCTGGCTCTTCTCCACAGAAGAAGGTGTCAAGGATACGGCTCAGAAGTTTTTGGAAAAGGGGTACCCGATCTATGGCGTGTTTTTTGAAAAGGATCGTCTGGGCAGTTTTTTTGCGGAGGCCCATGCCCTGGGATTTAATCAGGTGGTATTTATGGACGGAGACAGAAAAAGCTGTGTCGGCTTGTCGGAGATCGTACCGGAACCTGATTTTTCCAAACTGCCCATTGAGCGGCAGCCGGTATTAAACCCGGCTCTACAGCTGTCCTCCATGTATTTTATGCAGGAACTGAGCCGTCAGATCCCTGCGGAGGAGAAAAGCAATCTCCAGGAACTGGAGGAGGAGTTGGCTGCGAATCTGTCAAAATCCAGGCTTATGATCCCTGTGGTAGCAAAGAAGCTTCTTAAACCGGGAGATAAACTGGAGAAGGGCTCCTTTGACCTGACATTTGTCAAGGATAAAGAGGGAGTTATGTTTCTTCCTGTGTTCGCGGATGTGTTGGAATTTAATCTTTTCAATGACAAGAAACAGTTCCAGGGCGTGGTTATGACCATTGATCGGTTGAGGCCCTTAGTACAGGGAAAATGCGAGGGGATGATCATCAATCCCCGCAGTATGGCACTGAAACTTACGCCGAAGATGATCGACGGGATATTAAAACGTTTTTTTGAGTTTTGAAACTATGGGCAGCTACGGGAAATGATAAAATTTTACAGCAGATACGGAGAGGCAGGAATGAATAAATTATTTTATACAGCTTATGCAAAAGAATGGATCGAGGCCCTTCCCCTCGGTAACGGAAGGCTGGGCGCAATGGTTTATGGCGAACCGTTTGAGGGAAAAATACAGCTGAACGAAGAAAGCGTTGTGTACGGAGGCCCGGTTGACCGCATCAACCCGGAGGCCGGTAAAAATTTGTCAAAGATCCGCAGCCTTGTAAAAGAAGGGAAAATTGAGGAAGCGGAAGAACTGGAGGTGTATGCGCTGTCGGGAACACCCCAGAGCCAGAGGCCCTATCAGACATTAGGGAATTTTTCCTACCGTATCCGCCATGTCGACGGTGAGATATCGGATTACCGGCGTGAACTGGATCTGGAGACGGGGATTGTAACGGTCAGCTACAGGCATAACGGCATTGTCTATGGGATGGAGGCTTTCATCTCTCTGGAAAAGGATGTCCTCGTGGTGGAATTCAAGGCCGACAGGCCAGGATGTTTATCGATGTCCGGCCTGCTGACCAGGGGGAGGTATTATAACCGTGCGGGGAAAGCCGGGGAGCATGCCATTTTTATAGACGGGGACTTGGGAAAAGGCGGGAGCGATTTTTGCGTCCAGGCAAAAGCGTGTGCCCGGGGTGGCAGCGTTCAGGTGATCGGCGAACATCTGGTCATTCAAAATGCAGACCGGGTGATCATTTATCTGAACGGGGTGACTACCTATCCCCTGCGGGAAAATAAGGTAACGGACTGTTATGGTTTCCTGATGAAGCAATTGTCCGAAATGACCATAACATGTTTTGAAGACATAAAAGAAAGCCACATCCGCAGGCATAAAGAGATGTTTGGCCGTTCTGTCCTGGAACTGGAAGAGGAGGAACCTTTTTTGGAAAAGCTGCCGACGGACGAGCGGCTTAAGCGGGTCGCTGAAGGCGGGGCTGACAGGGGGCTGGCCGCACTTTACTATGCATACGGGCGGTACATGCTGATGTCGAGCAGCCAGCCGGGAGGGCTTCCGGCAAACCTTCAGGGGATCTGGTGCGAGGAACTGGAACCGAGCTGGGATTCCAAATATACCATCAATATTAATACGCAGATGAACTACTGGCCGGCGGAAACGTGCAATCTTTCCGAGTGCCACATGCCGTTGTTTGACCATCTTGAGCGGATGGCGGAAAACGGTAAACGCACGGCTTCCAGGATGTATGGATGCCGTGGTTTTGTTGCGCACCATAATACGGACGTATGGGCGGATACAGCGCCCCAGGATCTGGCCGAAACGGCCAGCTACTGGGTGATGGGTGGTGCATGGCTGGTGACGCATATATGGAAACATTATCGCTATACGATGGATGAGGGCTTTTTGGAGCGGATGTATCCTGTTCTGCGGGAATGTGTGCAGTTTTTCGCGGATTTTCTTATAGAGGACGGCGAAGAACTGGTGATCTGCCCGTCTGTGTCGCCGGAAAATACTTATATTATGGAAAACGGGCAAAAGGGCAGGCTCTGTATGAGTTCCACCATGGATACGGCGATTCTCAGGGATGTCCTCACACAGTTTCTGGAAAGCGAAAGGATCCTTGGCAGACAGTCGGCGCTTAACGGGCAGGTTCGCCGGATTTTGGAAAAGCTGCCTGAGTTTGCGGTGGGCAGGCATGGCCAGCTGATGGAATGGCGGGAGGATTACGATGAATGGGAACTGGGGCACAGACATTTTTCCCATCTGTATCCTGTCTTTCCCTCGAATCAGATCAACCGGCATGACCATGCAAAACTGTTTGAGGCCGGCAAAAAATCGCTGGAACGCCGCATGCAGTACGGCGGCGGCCATACGGGCTGGAGCTGTGCGTGGCTGATCAATCTGTACGCCCGATTTGGGGACGGGGACAGCGCAGATAAATATATCCACTATCTTTTGGGGAAACTGACGGCTCCCAATATGTTCGATCTGCATCCCCCGCTGGAGAGGATTTCCGGTATTCCGTGGGTATTCCAGATCGACGGGAATCTGGGCGGCGCCTGCGGAATAGCCCAGCTGCTGCTCCAGAGCCATCTGGACGAGATCAGCCTGCTTCCGGCGCTGCCATCCTCCTGGAGAAAGGGCAGGATCAACGGGTTATGTGCCGAGGGCGGGTTTGAACTGGATATCTGCTGGGAGGACGGAAGACTGAGAGAGTGTGTCCTCCGTGCGAAAAAGGGAGGAAGAGTTGTGGTCAACTGCCCTGAGAAGCTGGATGTGTCAAAAAACGGGCAGACCGTTTCGGTCAGCCGTGATGAGAGAATGCGCCATGTATGGGAGACGCAGCCGGGAGAGGTCTACAGGTTGATACGTGCTGAATAAAAAATGCGGATGGAGCCAGTACCCTGGCTCCATCGTTTGGAAAAAAGTAGTTTGGGAAAAGTATTTTCCAGGATTCTATCCTTTGTATTTTTCCCAGCTGATTTTCACTGCTTTTCCGGACTTAAAATCATAGCGGTAATATTTCGTGTTTCCCCTTGAGTCGGAAACGATATAATACACACTTTTGGATGTGATCCGTCCGGTGCTGCTGCCCTGGAGTTTTTTAACTATGGTTTTTTTGCTTTTTCCGGCCAGGCTGCAGCTGCGGATACGGAACGTGCTGGAAGAGCTGTATTCTCCGGATGTATATTCCGAATAATAAATTTTTTTGCCGGAAAAACAGGCGGAACCCGCTTTTGTGGTGAGACGGGTAGATTTTCCGGTTTTGCAGTCATATACATAGAGTTTCAAAGGCATGACGGCGCCGGTGTTGGGCATGGCCAGGAGATACCGGCCGTTTTGATCTACGACGCGGGCATTTTTTATGACTCGTTTGGAAGTTCCCTTTTTTACGTCCATACGGTAGGTATGAATGCACAAGGGATCATTTTTATCATAGCATTCCAGATACAGATATCCTTTGTAATATGCGGCCGGGCTGCTGATGTTTTTGATATAGCCGATTTTGGATTTGTCTTTGCCGTCCACTTTGATCTTGTAAATATAACTATTGTAAACAAACGCACCGCCTTTGGTGAGTTCTCTTTCCGCGTAATAGACGGTGGAACCGTCAGAGATACAGCCAGCCGTATAACGTCCGTCGGAAGCCTGGACAAGCGGGCTGCCGTTTCCGGATTTGGATTTGGAGATCCGGATAGAATTCGTGGATGAGTCGCTCCAGATATAATAGTTTCCGATTTTTGTTTCCCTGCCGCATTGATTAAAGGTGGCGGCCCCGGCTTTTACCGGTGTGGCAAATGTCAGGCAGGCAAGCAGAAAGAAGGCCAGAAGCCCGAGACAAAGAGTTTTTGTTTTTTTCATTTTAGCGTTTCCTTTCGCGTAATGTGATAAATAGACAGTTTCAAGACCATTGTATAAGCATTTTTCTGTGAATGCAAGCTGTTTTTGTTTTATCCGATAACAGGCGCAAAGTTCTGGGATGAACTATTACTACTTGTTACTTTCTATGGATCAGGAATGGGCATTTTCTAAAGGAGGCCTTCGGTGAACTAAATGCTAATTGTGACTGCAGAAAAACGGCCACCGGCAGCAGCGCACTTTTAAAAAGGAATTGCAATGTGCCCTTGAAGGCGGTAAAATAAAACTCACGGTAAATGAACCGGAAGTATCAGGGAAATTATCAGAGGAGACAGGATTTATGGAAGTTTTATACAAAAGCACCAGAGGAAACGGCGAGACGGTTACGGCCTCCCAGGCGATCCTGCAGGGGTTAGCGGCGGACGGCGGTCTGTATGTGCCAATGGCAATCCCCGCGCTGGATGTGCCTATGGCTCGTCTGGCCGGGATGAATTACCGGGAGGTGGCCTATGAGGTCATGAGCCGTTTTTTTACTGATTTTACGGAGGATGAGCTGAAGAAATGTATCGACAGCGCTTATGATGCTAAATTTGACACGGAGGAGATTGCTCCGATCCGGGAGGCGGACGGCATGTATTTCCTGGAGCTTTTCCATGGGGCTACCATCGCCTTCAAGGATATGGCGCTGTCTATTCTTCCTCATCTGATGACTACGGCGGCAAGGAAAAATCATGAAAATAAGGATATCGTGATCCTGACAGCTACTTCCGGTGATACGGGAAAGGCTGCTCTGGCCGGATTTGCCGATGTGCCGGGGACAAAAATCATCGTGTTTTATCCTAAAGACGGCGTAAGCCCGATTCAGGAAAAGCAGATGGTGACGCAAAAAGGGAAGAATACCTGTGTGATAGGAATTCACGGTAATTTTGACGATGCTCAGAGCGGTGTCAAGGCGATCTTTTCCGATCAGGAGCTGAAGGAGAAGCTGGACAGGCAGGGCTTCCAGTTCTCTTCTGCCAATTCCATCAATATCGGACGGCTTGTACCCCAGATCGTATATTATATCTACTCCTATGGAGCACTGCTGAAAGCGGGAAGGATAAAAAACGGTGAGGAGATCAATGTGGTGGTTCCCACAGGAAACTTTGGAAATATCCTGGCAGCCTACTATGCGAAGCTTATGGGCGTACCCATTGGGAAGCTGATCTGCGCGTCCAATGACAATAAGGTGCTCTATGATTTCTTCCGTACGGGAACGTACGACAGGAACAGGGAGTTTATCCTGACGACTTCTCCTTCCATGGATATCCTGATCTCCAGCAACCTGGAGCGGCTGNNAAAGCAGATGGTGACGCAAAAGGGGGATAATACCCATGTGGTGGCGATCCGGGGGAATTTTGACGATGCCCAGACCGGTGTGAAGAATATATTTAATGATGCGGCTATGGCGGACAGGCTTGCAAAAGCCGGATATCGACTGTCCTCCGCCAATTCAATCAATATCGGTCGTCTCATTCCCCAGGTGGCCTACTATGTTTACGGCTATGCCCAGTTGTTGAAAAAAGGCAGGCTTGTCGACGGGGAAATATTGGATGTGACCGTCCCCACTGGCAATTTCGGCAATATTCTGGCC
>DPJQ01000088.1:6582-7306 GCA_003542935.1 Lachnospiraceae bacterium
GGCAATTTCGGCAATATTCTGGCCGCATATTATGCCAAGCAGATGGGCGTGCCCATCGGCAGACTGGTCTGTGCTTCCAATGAAAATAAAGTTCTTTATGATTTCTTTGCCACAGGAACCTATGACAGAAACAGGGAATTTATCCTGACCTCGTCACCGTCTATGGATATCCTGGTTTCCAGCAATTTAGAACGGCTGATCTATCGTATAGCCGGGGACAGTGAGGAGAAGAACCGTGAGCTGATGAAAGAACTTTCTGCGGGAGGGAGCTACACCGTGACGGATGAGATGCGGGAAAAAATCTCGGATTTCTATGGCGGATACGCGACGGAAGAAGAAACGGCCGGAACAATCCGCGCCCTCTATGAGAAAACAGGCTATGTGCTGGATACCCATACGGCCGTGGCTGCCTGTGTATGCCGCAAATACAGGGAGGAGAAGGGCGGCACTGCGAAAAATATGGTGGTGTCCACGGCCAGTCCTTTCAAATTCACCAGGAGCGTGATGACGGCCATTGATCCGGATCATGAAAAGCTCACGGATTTTGAGATGATCGATGAATTATCAAGGATTGCGGGCGTGAAAGTGCCCCAGGCTATCGAGGATATCCGTACCGCTCCGGTCAGGCATACTACTGTGGCGGATGCCGATAAGATGGCGGATGCCGTGGAGGCGTTTTTGGAAATTTAGAGGATCTGTGTATGAGGGAGTACACATATGGAAT
>DPJQ01000214.1 GCA_003542935.1 Lachnospiraceae bacterium
CGGGCTTAAGTAAATGACATTGACAGTCATATATAACTTTCTACATTCCATACTCAAAAATTTCTTATCCTATATTAGCATGACTCCTTATGTACTTCAAGAGATTCCTGGGTTTTTCAAGAACACCTCTTATTCATAAAAAAAATCCCAAGCCGCTGGC
The DNA here is from genome assembly GCA_003542935.1 of Lachnospiraceae bacterium. GTDB lineage: Bacteria > Bacillota > Clostridia > Lachnospirales > Lachnospiraceae > UBA11957. The sequence continues at coordinate 161 of DPJQ01000214.1, forward strand.
AAAACGGCCCGGGATTTCCTCTGCGTATAGTCTCATAGTATTCATACATTCTCCTTTCGGGCGGCACCCTCCCCGCATATTTCACGGAAAAGAACTTCTCCACCATTCCCGTATGAATGCAGTCTTATCCACATAAAAATATCCTTCGTTCCGGATCGTCTCAAAATCCTGCTGCCCGATGGACACCGTTCTCGCCATAGTATCGGTTCCTTTCCTCCCATATGCTAAAATGACTATACCAAACCGCCGTCAAAAAAGAAACCCGCATTTTGCGCCAAAAAAGCGCAGCAGCTCCTTTTCCGATCTGTTGCGCCTATTACCTGTTGTCTGGCTACAGTTTCCTGATCTGTTTTATCGTTTCTCCAAAATCCGCCGATCCGTCTGCAGCCCCGCCTTATGCCAGCTCCACTTTTCTGGTCTTTCCGCTGATGGTTTTGGGCAGTTCCTCCGCAAACTCCAGAACCCGGATCCATTTATACTCCGCCAGCTTCTTATTACAGAAATCCCTGATCTCCATGCCCAGCTCCCGGGATGCCGTAAAGCCGTCGCAGGGAACCACCACCGCCTTGATCGCCTGACCACGGAGCTTGTCGGGGATACCGAAAACGCTGCACTCCAGCACACCGGGATGCTCCATCAGTACCTCCTCCACCTCGTGGGGGCCCACACGGAAGCCGCCGGTCTTGATGATCTCGTCAAAACGGCCGCAGAACCAGAAACGGCCGTTTGCATCCCGAGTGGCCGCATCACCGGTATGATACACGCCGCCCCGCCATACATAACGGTACTGCTCCTCGTTGTCCAGATAGCCCCCGAAGACCCCGGGCTGCCTGCCGTTTTCGGGGGGAAGGATCACCACCTCGCCGATCTCCCCCGCCGGGACAGGCCCGCCGTCCCGACCGCGAAGTTCAATGTGATAGAGGGGCGATATGGTGCCCATGGATCCCTCCACCGGGGCCTCCCCTCTGAAATTCGCCATCAAAAGGGTGGTCTCCGTCTGGCCGTAGCCCTCGCACAGGGGAATGCCCGTGCGCTCGGTAAACCGCCGGAATACCTCCGCCGCCAGGGTCTCCCCGGCCGTGGAGGCATGTTTCAGCTTCGGCATATCCGGGATACCCTTGCGCACCAGATAGCGGTACACCGTGGGCGGCGCACAGAAAGAAGTCACACCGTAGCGATTGATGATCGTAGCCAGCTGTTTGGGCTCAAAATTGTCAAAATCAAAGACCATCACCGCGCTGCCGACGAGCCACTGGCCGTAGATCTTTCCCCAGGAAGCCTTGGCCCAGCCGGTCTCGGCCACGGTGAAATGTAAACCGTCCTCCTCGGCCTGCTGCCAGTATTTTGCCGTCACGATGTGGGCAAGGGGATAGGAAAAATCATGGATCACCCCCTTGGGGCGGGCGGTGGTTCCGGAAGTATAATACAGCAGCATGGGATCCGTCACATGGGTCTTTACCCGTGGGAATTCCTCTCCCACCGTATCCATGGCCCGGGTGAGATTCTCGAAACCTTCCTCCTCAGCCTGTACACACCAGAGCTTCAGAGAAATTTGCAGCTCCTCCAGGGCCGCCCGGATCTTTCGCGGCACATCGTTCTGGGCGGTACAGACCATGGCTTTCGCTCTTGATGTCTCTATGCGGTAGGCAAAATCCTTCACCGTCAGCATATGGGTGGCCGGGATCGCCACGGCCCCCAGCTTGTGGAGAGCCACCACGGCGAACCAGTACTCATAATGGCGTTTCAACACAAGCATCACCCGGTCGCCGCGGCCGATTCCGGCCTGCCGGAATACGTTTGCCATCCGGTTGCTGTACTTTTTTATATCTCCGAAAGAAAATACATGCTCCTCGTTCTCCGTATTACACCAGACCATGGCCCGTTTTTCCGGTGTCCCGTCGGCGATGGCATCCACCACGTCATAGCCGAAATTGAAATTATCGGGATAATCCAGGGTGAACTCCTGCAATGCGCCGGATTCATTTATGACTTCTCTACAGTATCTCTGATATATACTCATAATAACTCCTCATTTATTGCCTCACACCACCCCGATGCGGCGGAATCTCTCATACCGCCCGCCGACCAGATCAGGATCGTTGCCAATCGTTTTCAGCTCCTCATCCAGGAGCAGGCGGATGCGGTCATAAAAAGGCTTCTGGCCTATCTCGTTTTCCGACAGAACCCGCTCGATGACACCCAGACTCTTTGCATCCTCCGCCGTAAGTCTCAAGCTCGCCGCCGCGGTCTCGGCCTGACTCGCGTCTTTCCAGAGGATACTGGCGCAGCCCTCGGGGGAAATGACGGAATATACGGCGTTTTGCAGCATCCAGACCCGGTCTGCCACTGCCAGGGCCAGGGCGCCGCCGCTGCCTCCCTCTCCGATCAGGATGGAGATGACCGGCACACACAGCGTAGACATTTCCATCAGGTTTTCCGCAATGGCCTGGCCCTGTCCCCTGGCTTCGGCACCGACGCCGCAGTAGGCGCCCGAGGTATCGATAAAACAGATCACGGGCCTGCCGAATTTTTCCGCCTGTTTCATCAGACGCAGGGCCTTGCGATAGCCTTCGGGATGGGGCGCACCGAAATTGCGCTTTGCCCGCTCTTTGGCCGTGTGGCCCTTTTCGATGGCGATGGCCGTCACCGGGCTGCCGTTCAACCGGGCAATACCGCCCACGATGGCGGGATCGTCGCCAAAACAGCGGTCTCCGTGGAATTCCATAAAGCCCTTGAAAATATTGTTGATATAATCAAGCCCCGTGGGCCTGCCGCTGCTGCGGGCCAGTTTCACTCTCTCATATGGCGTCTGACTCATCCTCACACCCTCCGCTGTGCATTTTCAGAAGTTCCGTAAGCTGCTGCTTCTGGTTCCCTCGGGCAACAATGGCGTCGATAAACCCATGCTCCAATACAAACTCTGCGGTCTGGAAGCCTCCCGGCAATGCCTTTTTTGTGGTCTGCCTGATTACACGGGCCCCTGCAAATCCCACCGTGGCTCCGGGCTCCGCCAGGATGATATCCGCCTCCATGGCAAAGCTGGCAGTCACACCGCCGGTGGTGGGGTCGGTAAGCACCGCAATATACAAAAGCCCCTGGTCGCTATGGCGTTTTACCGCCGCGCTGGTTTTGGCCATCTGCATCAGAGACAGCAGCCCCTCCTGCATCCGGGCTCCGCCGGAAACGGTAAAACCGATCACCGGGAGACGATTTTCGGCGGCGTACTCAAATAAGGACGTGATTTTTTCTCCCACTGCGCTGCCCATGCTGCCCATCATAAAGTAGGGCTCCATGGCGAACAGACAGCACCTTTGGCCTCCCACCCGGGCCGTCCCGCAGATCACGGCCTCCCGCTCGCCGCTGGCCATGCTCACGGTATCCACTTTTTCCACATAACCGGGGAATTGAAGAGGATTCACCGCCACTTTGTCGCCGTATAGTTCCTGAAAGCTGCCTTTATCCGCCACAACGCCGATATGCTGGCGGGCTTTCATACGAAAATGATGGCCGCAGGGGCAGACGAGATGATTCGCCCACAGACGGCTCAGGGGAATATCCTTATGGCAGTTGGGGCAATTTTTCTCCGGCTCGCCCTCGTCCCGCTGCACGGGGGCCGCCGTGCGTCCCCCTTCCTCCAGTTTATTTTTCGGTTTTAAGAAATT
>DPJQ01000158.1:0-228 GCA_003542935.1 Lachnospiraceae bacterium
ATGTGGATGCTGTGGGTGCCTGTGTCGGAATGAACGGATCCCGTGTTAACACCATTGTTGCTGAGCTGGGAGGAGAGAAAATTGATATCATTAACTGGAATGAGAACCCCGCCCTCTTGATTGAGAATGCGCTGAGTCCGGCAAAGGTGATCACCGTACTGGCCGATCCCGACGAAAAAGATGCCCTTGTCATCGTGCCGGATTATCAGCTGTCCCTGGCCATCGGCA
>DPJQ01000158.1:522-9690 GCA_003542935.1 Lachnospiraceae bacterium
GACCAGCTGTCCCTGGCCATCGGCAAGGAGGGACAGAATGCCAGATTGGCCGCCCGTCTGACCGGATATAAAATTGATATCAAGAGCGAGACCCAGGCCAGGGAATCCGGCGATTTCGAGTATTACGAGCAGGATGACGACGAGTATTACGAGGATGAATATGAGGAAGGCGAAGAAGGGTATAGCGGGGAAGATGATGAAGAAACAGGCGGTGTGAGCGATGAAGACGAAGAAGATGCAGAGACCGTAGCCGCCGGGGAAGAAGAGACAGCCGGGGACGATGCCTTTTACAAAGCTGAGGACGGTGGTGAAGAAGATGACGAAGAAAATGAAGACGCCGATGCGTAAATGCACCGGATGCGGTGAGATGAAGAACAAAAAAGAAATGTTCCGCGTCTTAAAAACCCCGGAAGACGATATAGTGTTGGATGCCACGGGCAGAAAAAACGGCAGGGGCGCCTATCTGTGCCCGTCGTCCGCCTGTCTGGGGCTGGCAATAAAAAGCAGGGGATTGGAACGTTCCCTCAAAGTTACTATCCCGGAAACGGTTTATGAGGAACTGAAAAAGGAGATGGCAGCTATTGAACAATAATAAGGTTCTGTCTTTTATCGGAATATGCATGAAGGCCGGAAAACTGGTCAGCGGCGAATTTTCTGTGGATAAGGCGGTCAAGGGCGGGCAGGCGTATCTGGTTGTTGTAGCCGGTGATGTGTCTGCCGGCAGCAAAAAGCATTATACAGATATGTGCCGGTATTACGATGTGCCGATCTGTTTCCTCAGTTCCAAGGAGGAGCTGGGAAGGGTGCTTGGCAAAGAGTATCGGGCTTCCCTGGCCGTGCTGGATGAGAATATGGCCCGGGCATTGCAGAAAAAGATGGAAGCAGAAGTGTAAATAGGAAAGGCTGGTGTAGATTTGCAGAAACGCAAGGTTCATGAGATTGCAAAAGAATATCATGTGACCAACCGGGAGATTCTTGAATTTCTAAAATCCCGAAATGTGGACGTAAAAAGCCACATGAGTACGGTCGATACACCACAGGAGAAACTGATACAAGAGGAATTTTCTCGCAGATCAGGCAAACAGATAGAAAATACGGAGGCAAAATCACAGTTGCAAAGAGAGACAAATCATAAGGGAAAAGCAGAGAATAAGGAAAACAAAGAGGTAAAGGGTCAGGAGAGGGCTACGGTCCGGCCCAAAAAGAAAAATCTGATCCAGGTGTTCCGCCCTCAGAACGCGAAGACTCCGGAAGGAAAAAATTTCCATAAAAATGCGGTAAAACCGGGTGGCAAACAGGGGACAAAGTCTGCGAAAGCGGCTCCGAAGCCGGAGACTGCCAGGAAAAAAGCGCTGCCGAAGGCGGAGCCGACGCCGAAGGCCGAACCGATGCCCAAGGCCGAACCGATTTCCAGGGAAGAGACTGCAGCCAAAGTGGCTTCCCGTATGGCTTCGGCTGCTAAAGCTATAGCCAAACCGGAAAAAGCAGAGACCGCGCCAAAGACGGCATCAGCTGCCAAAGAGGAACCTGCTGTCAAGGCAGCTTCCCAGGCGGAGCCGACGCCCAGGGCTGAAAAGGAGGCCAGGGGGCAGGCGCAGGAAGGCCAGATCAGGGAGAAACAGCCGGATATGCAGAGGGCCAGACAGGCAGAGGCACCCAAAACCGTATCTTCTCAGGCGGAGACAGCGAAAGCAGACACGGGTAGAGAAGGTTCCGCAAGGGCGGAGGCTGTCCGGGGTGATGCTGAGGCCAGGAGCCAAAGACGTGCGCCTAGGACCCAGGCTGCTTCGGGATCGGGTCAGGAGCGCCGGAGCGCAGGCACCGGCCAGCGCAGAACCGGCGGCGCGAATCAGACGCAGGGCCAGAGAAGACAGGACGGTGACCGGAGGAGCACAGGCAGCGGCCAGAGGAGCGGTTTGTCCTTTGGACAGAAGCACGACGGCCAGGGCCAGAGAGGATTCGGCGGAGCCCGCACCGGTGACGGAGCCCGTGCGCCCAGGGCGGGACAGGACAGTCAGAGAACCGGCGGGTTCGGCCAGAGAAGGCAGGACGGCGACCGGAGAGGCCCGGGTGCCGGCAGAGGTTTTGCCCAGGGGGGAGACGGCCGCAGACAGACACCGTTTGACAATAAGAGAGGCGACAGCCGCAAACCGGCAGTGTCCGAGGATCTGGGTTTGGCCAAGAAGCCTTCCCGTGACGGCAAGAAGGAGAAGAGCAAGGAGAGAGAGAAAGTATCCCAGCGGGAAAATAAGATGACCAACGACAGGAGAACCGGCGGAAACCGTCCCAATCAGGGATTCCGCCAGAATTCCCGTCTGCCCAAGGCGCTTCAGAAGCCTGCCCGTCCGCAGCCTAAGAAAGAGGAGCCGAAGGAGGTTATCAAAGAGATCAGGATTCCCGAGAAGCTGACGATCCGCGAACTGGCGGAAGCCATGAAAAAGCAGCCCTCCGAGATCGTGAAGAAGCTGTTTATGCAGGGAATGCTGGTGACGGTAAATCAGGAAATCGATTATGATAAAGCCAGCGAGATAGCGCTGGAGTACGATATTATCGCCGAACCCGAGGAGAAGGTGGATGTGATTGCCGAACTCCTCAAGGAGGACGAGGAAAATGAGGATGATATGACTTCCCGTCCGCCGGTAGTCTGCGTCATGGGCCATGTCGACCATGGTAAGACGTCTCTGCTGGATGCTATCCGCAATACCCGGGTGACGGACAAAGAGGCGGGCGGCATCACCCAGGCCATCGGTGCCTCTGTAGTATCCATCAATGACCGAAAGATCACTTTCCTGGATACGCCCGGCCATGAGGCGTTCACGGCCATGCGTATGCGCGGAGCCATTTCCACGGATATTGCGGTGCTGGTGGTAGCTGCCGATGACGGCGTGATGCCTCAGACTCTGGAGGCCATCAGCCATGCCAAAGCCGCCGGTGTGGAGCTCATCGTGGCCGTCAATAAGATCGATAAGCCCGGCGCCAATATAGACAGAGTAAAGCAGGAACTGTCCGAGCAGGGACTGGTGCCTGAGGACTGGGGCGGCAGTACCATCTGTGTCCCGGTGTCTGCCAAGACCCATGAAGGTATAGAGGATCTTCTGGAGATGATACTGCTGACAGCCGACGTCATGGAACTAAAAGCAAACGCAAACCGTAGAGCCAGAGGTCTGGTGATCGAGGCCAAGCTGGATAAGGGCAAAGGCCCCGTGGCCAGCATTCTGGTACAAAAAGGTACTCTCCATGTAGGCGACTTTATCGCTGCGGGAGCCTGCTCCGGTAAGGTCAGGGCTATGATGGACGATATGGGACGCCGCGTGAAATCAGCAGGCCCCTCCGTTCCGGTGGAGATCCTGGGTCTCAATGACGTGCCCAACGCCGGCGAGGTGCTGGTGGCTACGGAGAATGATAAAGAGGCGAAGAATTTTGCTGCCACATTTATTTCCGAGAATAAAAATAAACTTCTGGAAGAAACTAAATCCAGGATGTCCCTTGATGATCTGTTCAGCCAGATCAAAGAAGGCAATCTGAAAGAGCTGAATCTGATCGTCAAGGCCGATGTACAGGGATCGGTGGAGGCCGTGAAGCAGAGCCTGACCAAGCTGTCCAACGAGGAGATCCTGGTCAAGGTGATCCACAGCGGCGCCGGAATCATCAACGAGTCCGACGTTTCCCTGGCCGCTGCTTCCAACGCTATCATCATAGGTTTCAATGTCAAAGTAGATGCCACCGCCAAAGCCACGGCGGATCACGAGGGTGTGGATATACGGCTGTACAGCATCATTTACCAGGCCATTGAGGATGTGGAAGCGGCCATGAAGGGTATGCTGGATCCGATCTACGAGGAGAAGGTGATCGGTCATGCGGAGATCCGTCAGATATTCAAAGCCTCCGGCGTGGGCAATATTGCCGGAAGCTATGTGATGGACGGCGTGTTCCAGCGGGGCTGTAAAGTCCGCATCACCCGCGAGGGCAAACAGATCTTCGAGGGCGGCCTGGCCTCCCTGCGGCGTTTCAAGGATGACGTCAAGGAGGTCAAGACAGGATTTGAGTGCGGTCTGCTGTTTGAGGGCTTCAATGAGATTCAGGAGCTCGATATGGTAGAGGCATATATCATGGTGGAGGTTCCCCGATAGGCTGCGGCGGATCCTCCCGATGAGAGGATATATATGAGAAAAAACAGTATAAAGAATACAAGAATCAACGGGGAAGTGCTCCGTGAGCTCAGCGTGATCATCCGTCAGGAGATCAAAGATCCCCGCATTCATATGATGACTTCAGTGACCGGGGTGGAGGTGGCTCCCGATCTGAAGACCTGCAAGGCATATATCAGCGTGCTGGGCAGTGAGCAGGAGAAGAAAGACACTCTGGAAGGTCTGAAAAACGCGGAGGGTTACGCGCGGCGTATGCTGGCGAAACGGCTGAATCTGCGCAATACGCCGGAGATCCGCTTTATCCTGGATCAGTCCATTGAGTATGGTGTAAATATGTCCCGCCTCATTGACCGGGTGCAGGGTGTGGGGAAGGATGAAGACGATGAAGATTGAACAAATGCTGGAAGGAGCTGCCACGCTGGCCATTGCGGGTCATGTGCATCCGGACGGGGACTGTGTCGGTTCCTGTATGGGGCTGTACCTGTATCTGAAAAAAAATATGCCCGGGCTGGCGGTGGATATTTATCTGGAAGAACCCCAGGATATATTTTCCTATATTAAGGATATAGACCAGGCGCAGACCGTGTGTGACCCGAAAAAAGTCTATGATGTGTTTCTGACGCTGGATGCCAGCAGTGTGGAGCGTATCGGTGTGGCCGGCTGTTGTCTGGAGAATGCCGGAAAAACGATTTGTATCGATCATCATTTTACCAATCCGGGCATCGGTATGGTCAATGTGATCGATGCCGACGCCAGCTCTTCCTGCGAAGTGCTTTACGGTCTTTTGGATGATGGAAAAATAGATAAAGCAATAGCGGAAGCGTTGTATACGGGTATGATTCATGATACGGGTGTGTTTCAATATGCCAATACCCGTCCGCAGACCATGAAAATTGCGGCGTCTCTGATAGAAAAAGGGATCAATTTTTCCCGGATCATAGAGCAGTCCTTTTATGAAAAGACCTACGGCCAGGAACGGATTCTGGGCCGTGTGCTGGAGAGAAGCGGCCTGTATCTTGACGATCAGGTGATCGTGGGCGTGGCCCGGAAAGAAGATCTGGATGAATTTCGTGTGACCGCGAAGGATATGGACGGTATCGTCAGCCAGCTTAGGCTGACCAGAGGCATCCAGGCCGCCATATTCCTCTATCCGGCGCCGGAGGACAGTTATAAAGTGAGCCTGCGGGCCAAAGGGGATGTGGATGTCAGTGCGGTTGCCGGTGTTTTCGGCGGCGGCGGACATATCCGGGCGGCGGGCTGTACCGTAAAAGGTACGGTGGAGGAAGTGACAACACTGCTGTTGGATGAGATGAAGAAAAGGCTGTGAGCGGAGAAGGATGATGAACGGGATTCTCAACGTATATAAGGAAAAGGGCTACACCTCTCATGATGTGGTGGCAAAGCTGCGCGGGATTCTGCATCAGAAAAAGATCGGCCACACGGGTACTCTGGATCCGGATGCCACGGGTGTACTTCCTGTCTGCCTGGGGAAAGCGACAAAGGTCTGTGATCTGCTGACAGATGAGCGAAAAAGCTATGAAGCCGTGCTGCTTTTGGGGCGGGAGACGGATACCCAGGATATCAGCGGGCGGATCCTCAAAGAATCTCCGGTTCAGGTAAGCGAGGACGGGGTGCGGGAATGTCTGGCCGGCTTCATCGGCGAGGGCATGCAGGTGCCGCCGATGTATTCCGCCATCAAGATCCATGGCCGCAGGTTGTATGAACTGGCTCGACAGGGCGTAGAGGTGGAGAGGAAGGCCCGTCCGGTACATTTTTACGATATCACTGTGCTGGAATTGAAGCTTCCCAGGGTACGCTTCTCGGTGACATGTTCCCGGGGGACATACATACGCACCCTTTGTTACGATATCGGTGTTAAGCTGGGCTGCGGCGGCTGTATGGAGAGCCTTGTCCGCACCAGAGTGGGGATCTTCGGTCTGGAGGACAGCCATACTCTGGATGAGATCGCCGCGTCTGTGGAGGAAAGCGGCGTGCCGAAGGGGCTGGTCAGCCTGGACAGGCTGTTTAGCGATCTGGCGGAGGTGGTTCTGCAGCCGCGGGGTGATAAACTGGCCCGCAACGGCAATGTATTCCATGTATCCTATATGGAAAAGCGGAGCCGCCGGGATTGGAGGCATCTGCAGGAGGTCCGCGTCTACGACAGTGAGGGATGCTTCGTGGGAATCTATTATTACCGTGAAGGCCATTTTTACCTGAAAAAAATGTTTTATTAAAGAAGCAAAGACAGTGAAAGCGGCGCGGGCCGCTTTTGTTGCGTTGTCGTGCATTTGAAAAAAGCTGTCAGCGGCAGGCTTTGCAGACAGGGATAACGAAAGAAAGGAAACGATACATGCAGTATAGTACCGGGACAACGGAATTTACCCTTGACAGGCCCAGTGTGGTGACGCTGGGCAAATTTGACGGTATGCATAAAGGGCATCAGAAGCTTTTGAACCGGGTGCTGGAGATCAGCCAGGAGCGGAATTTACTGTCGGTTTTATTCACTTTTGACGTATCTCCCGCGGTTATTTTGAAAAACGGGGGATCCGGTATGCTCCTGACCAACGAGGAGCGCAGGGATATTCTGTGCCGATCCCGACTGGACTGGCTGGTGGAATGCCCCTTTGAGAAAAGCCTGATGCATATGGAGGCGGAGGATTTTGTCCGGGATATGCTGGTAAAAAGGCTTCGTGCTGCCATGCTGGTGGTGGGGCCGGATTTTCGTTTTGGACATCAGCGAAAGGGTACGCCGGAGCTTTTAAAACGGATGGGTGCGGAATACGGTTTTTCTGTGGAAGTGCTGGATAAAGAAACCTATAAAGGCGAGGAGATCAGCAGTACCAGGATCCGCGAAGCCGTGCTGCAGGGGCAGATGGATGAAGTCGGGAGGATGCTGGGATTCCCCTATTTTCTCTCCGGGGAGATCATCCATGGGAGGCAGCTGGGAAGGAAACTGGGTATTCCGACCACCAATCTGCGGGCTGACGGGCGCAGGCTCCTTCCGCCATTCGGTGTCTATATCACAAGAAATATCATTGGAGACAGAGATTTTGGCGGCATCACAAATATAGGGACGAAGCCCACTGTGAACGGGGAATTTGTAGGGGTGGAGACTCATCTGTTTTCCTGTAATATGAACCTGTACGGAGAAAATGAGCGGGTGGAATTGTTAAAATTTTTGCGCAAAGAGAAGAAATTTAATTCGGTGGAAGAGCTTAAAAGGCAGATCCTGGCAGATGAGGAAGAAGGCCGGCAGTATATTTCCGGTTATGGAACAGGCCGGAATATATAGGATTTCATGAACGAGTATTGATTTTTGCCTGACAAAAATCTATAATAATTTACAGATAAAAAAGTGCAAGAAAGTAAATGGAGGTGTTGGAAAGAAATGACAGAAAGGGAAATGCAGAGCATCAAAATGTCCACGTTATATGAGCTGCGTTTGATTTTTACAACCGGAGAAAAGCAGGAATATACAAAAGAGGAAATTGTTGAATTGCTTGATAAGATAGCAATGGCGAAAGAGCGGGAATAAGAACTTGTATTGTGGAAAAAGATGGGCTATAATGTCCGTGGATAAAAGAGTGCATTAAAGGCGGTAATGAAACGGGCTGTTTAGAAAGGAGATTTATCATATGACTGTGCAGGAATGCTATGAGCGTATAGGCGGCGATTATGAGAGTGTGTTCGGACGTTTTCGCAAGGAGGACCGGATTAAAAAATTTGTGTTCCGTTTTCCGGGAGACAAGAGTTTTGAGACACTCTGCACTTCATTTGAGTCCGGAAATATGGAGGAGGCCTTCCGGGCGGCCCATACGCTGAAAGGCGTCAGCCAGAATCTGAGCTTTGACAGGCTGTATAAGTCCAGTCATGAGATTACAGAGGCATTGCGTGCGGAAGATAAGGAAGCGGTGGAAACTCTGCTGCCACGGGTGCGGGAGGATTATGAACTGACGGTTTCCACGATCCAGGCATTGCAGGCGGAAGAAGCATAGAATTTTTATAGCCAGAATATTGGTGGGCATACAGTGGCTGCAGGCGGCAGATGTAGTAAATATGGTTTGGGATTTTAGCCGGGATTGGAAGTAAGATCCCGGCTTTATTTTTATAAAACCAGGAATAATAATAAATGTGAAGGTATACCGGGCGGTTGTTCCATTGTGGAGGAGATCATGAGAAAAATACTGACCTATCTGAAATCTTACAAAAAAGAATGCGTGCTGGCACCGCTGTTCAAGCTGCTGGAGGCCACCTTTGAGCTCTTTGTGCCTTTAGTGGTGGCATCCATCGTGGATACCGGCATCGCGGGAAGGGATACCGGCTATATCCTGCGGATGTGCGGGATCATGATCCTGCTTGGCATCATCGGGCTGGCCTGTTCGGTCACGGCTCAATATTTCGCAGCCCGGGCAGCGGTGGGATTTTCCACGAAACTGCGCTACGAGTTGTTTGCCCATATACAGGGTCTGTCCTTTACGGAATTGGACCAGGCCGGGACTTCGACGATGATCACCCGCATGACCAATGATGTGAACCAGGTACAGTCCGGCGTCAATCTGGTGCTGCGGCTGTTCATGAGGTCGCCTTTCATCGTGTTCGGTGCCATGGTGATGGCCTTGACCATCGATGTGAAAGCAGCCATGGTCTTTGTGGTGACAATCCCCCTTCTGTCCGTGGTAGTATTTGGCGTAATGTTGATCAGTATACCGCTGTACCGCCGGGTGCAGAACGCTCTGGATCAGGTGCTGGGCAAGACCAGGGAAAATCTGACCGGCGCCCGGGTGATCCGTGCTTTTCACCGGGAAGATGAGGAGACCGAAGAGTTTGAGCAGCGCAACGCGGCCCTGAACGGCCTGCAGCGTTTTGTAGGAAAACTGTCGGGGCTTATGAATCCGCTGACATTCATCATTATCAATATGGCTATCGTGGTGCTGATCTATGTGGGCGGCGTCCAGGTGGATACCGGCGTGATCACCCAGGGCGAGGTGGTGGCCCTGGTCAACTATATGTCCCAGATCCT
>DPJQ01000158.1:9976-16433 GCA_003542935.1 Lachnospiraceae bacterium
CTATATGTCCCAGATCCTTGTGGAGCTTGTGAAGCTGGCCAATCTGATCATCACTGTCACCAAAGCGGTGGCCTGCGGCAACCGGATCGGGCAGATGCTGGAGGTGCAGTCCTCCCAGAAAGACGGGAAGGAAGCCTTTGTGTTTCATAAAGGGCAGTCAGATGGGAAAAATGTTGAGGATTATATCGTCTTTGACCATGCCCAGCTCACCTATGCCGGTTCCTCCGTACCGGCTCTCGTGTATCTGAATCTGCGCGTGAAACGGGGACAGACCATCGGTGTGATCGGCGGTACGGGTTCCGGAAAGACCTCTTTTGTTCATTTGATCCCCCGTTTCTATGACACGACGGCAGGGGCCGTGCGCATCGGAGGCAGGGATGTTAAAGACTACCGGATAGAGGAGCTGCGGCGCCGCATCGGTATCGTTATGCAGAAAGCGGTACTGTTTCACGGCACGATACGGGAAAATCTGCTGTGGGGAAATGAAAATGCCACGGAGGAAGAACTGTGGACGGCATTGGATACGGCCCAGGCCCGCAACGTGGTGGAAGGTAAGACGCTGGGATTGGACGAGCCTGTGGGTCAGGGCGGAGGGAATTTTTCCGGCGGGCAGCGGCAGAGGCTGACCATTGCCCGGGCACTGGTGCGCCGCCCGGATATCCTGATCCTGGACGACAGTGCCTCGGCCCTTGACTATGCCACCGATGCGGCCCTGCGGAAGGCAATCCGCCGTATGTCCGGCGAAATGACCGTGTTCATCGTATCCCAACGGACCTCCAGTATCCGGTACGCGGATCAGATCGTGGTGCTGGATGACGGACATATAGTGGGGCTGGGAACCCATGATGAACTGCTGGAAAACTGTGAGGTATACAGGGAGATCTATGAATCCCAGTACAGGAAGGGGGAGGCATGATGGCAAAGAAAAAAGCGGGTGCGGAGAAAGATACTCTGGGCAAAGTGCTCCGCTATGTGCGCAAACACAGCGGCTGGCTGGTGGTGTCCCTGCTGATGGCTGCGCTGTCGGTGGCCGGTACTCTGTACCTTCCGGTGCTGACCGGCCGGGCGGTGGACTGCATCATCCAGGCGGGTGCGGTGGATTTCGCCGCCATAAGAGATATCCTGCGGCAGATGGGGCTGCTGATCCTGCTGACAGCCGTCGCCCAGTGGGTGATGAATGTGTGTAACAATCGGATCACCTACGATGTAGTGAGGGATCTGCGGGAGGACGCCTTTAAAAAGATTGAGGAGCTGCCCCTGAAATATCTGGATAGCCACCAACCCGGTGAGATCGTGAGCCGGGTAATTGCCGATGCGGATCAGTTTGCCGACGGACTTTTGATGGGTTTTACCCAGCTCTTTACCGGAGTGCTGACTATAGCGGGAACTCTGGGCTTTATGTTGTCGGTGAATCTGTGGATTACGCTGGTGGTAGTGCTTGTGACGCCGGTTTCTTTCTTTGTGGCGGGATTTATCGCCAGGCGGACTTATAAAATGTTCCGCCTGCAGTCGGAGACCAGGGGAGAGCAGACCGCTCTCATTGAGGAAGTGATCGGCAGCCAGAAGGTGGTGCAGGCCTTCGGCCACGGCAATGTGGAACAGGAAAAGTTTGATATGATTAACGACAGGCTGCAGAAATATTCTTTACAGGCAGTATTTTTTTCTTCACTGACCAACCCCTGTACCCGGTTTGTCAACAGCCTGGTCTACACCGGCGTGGCCCTGACCGGGGCCATGCTGGCGATATCGGGGTCGCTGAGTGTAGGCCAGCTTACCTGTCTTTTGAGCTATGCAAACCAGTATACGAAACCCTTTAATGAGATCTCCGGTGTGGTGACGGAACTCCAGAACGCTCTGGCCTGTGCGGGGCGGCTGATCGAGCTGATCGGGGAAGAGCCTCAGATCTCTGATGCGCCGGATGCCCGGATACTCTCGAACGCCGCCGGACAGGTGTCTTTGGAGCATGTGGACTTTTCCTATGTCCCGGAGCGGCCGTTGATCGAGGATTTTTCCCTGGAAGTGCAGCCGGGGCAGCGGGTGGCCCTGGTGGGGCCCACGGGCTGCGGCAAGACCACGATGATCAATCTGCTGATGCGTTTTTACGATGTGGACAGTGGGGCGATCTGCGTGGACGGTACGGATATCCGATATATTACGAGGAAAAGTCTCAGAGGAAATTACGGCATGGTGCTTCAGGATACCTGGCTGAGATCGGGAACGATCCGGGAAAATATCTGTATGGGCAGGCCGGAGGCCACCGAGGATGAAATGATCGAAGCCGCAAAGGCCTCCCATGCCCATGGGTTTATCCTGCGTCTGCCGCAGGGGTACGACACGGTGATCGGCGAGGACGGGGGAAGTCTTTCCCAGGGGCAGAAGCAGCTTCTGTGTATCACCCGGGTCATGCTGTGCCTGCCTCCCATGCTGATCCTGGATGAGGCGACATCGTCCATTGATACCCGCACGGAAATCCGGATCCAGAAAGCTTTTGCCCGTATGATGCGGGGAAGGACCAGTTTTATCGTGGCTCACAGGCTCTCCACGATCCGGGAGGCAGATGTGATCCTGGTCATGAAGGACGGCCATATCGTGGAGCAGGGAAATCATGAGGAATTGTTGGCGCGGAACGGATTCTATGCTGAATTGTATAACAGCCAGTTTTCGGCATGAAGCCATAGCCGTTTTGAAGAACAGGCGGTTACTTTTCAGTTACTTTTCACACCTTATTGGGAATGCCATCGGATAGTGAGTTGTCATGATGATCAAATTGTGTTATATTTCTAATGGTTCGATTCAGGCAAAAGCACGGGCTACCGCGATCGTGAGAGGGCGGCAATTGCCGGATAATACGACAATTTTTTCAAGGCAGAAGGAGAGAAAAATGAAAAAAACAGTATTATTATTGATAAGCGGACTGATGGCGCTGGCGCTGACGGGATGTTCCCTGTTTACGTCCGGATTCGGCAAAGATGCAGAGTCAGCGCGAACCATTGAGATCAGCGATGACATGATTCACGAGGTTCCCACGGATCTGGAATACGCCAATGAATACATTTACTATGCCCCGGAAATATCTGACGACAGTAAATCTTTATATGAAGAAAAGTACGACACGACGCTGGAGAAGGATTTCTTTATTCTTTACAGCGATAAAGATGATGCGCCTTTGCGGGCCTATTATTATTTAGTGCTGGGCGATGAGGCCGGAGCCGAAAAAGTAAAAGAGTACCTGGAGCAGAATGGGGATTACGAGATAACGGTGAATGGGAAAAATATCTGTTATATACAGAATCAGGAGTCTCTGAATACGACTATTGACTCGTTGATTGCCATGAGCTTCATGACGGAAAAGACGGGCAGGGCATATGTGGATATGTACTGCGGGATGGACAAACTAACCGAATATGTGCCTGAGTAATAACTGTTCAGCACAGGTCGAAGCATTTCCCACGGGACGCCTTCGGTGTACTGCTGAGACCGTAAAAACATGATTCAGGAGTGCAAAAATCTTCACTTCGTTTCGGTCGGTTCTTAACGAGCGCCACTGGCGCTCAGAACCCCATCGTCCCAGACGATTTTAAATGGATTTTGCATCGTAACTGTGAAGGTACTGAACCAATGTCATTTACTTAAGCCGTTACACAGATGGCAGCGTCCGGGTTTAAGTTACTGACATTGGTACTGAACAGTTACATTATTTTACCGTAATACGAGGATGCTATGAACGGCAGAAAAAATAGAATCGGAATCATGGGCGGGACGTTTGATCCCATCCACATCGGGCATTTGGTCATTGCAGAAAATGCCTGTCAACAACTCAACCTGGAGAAAGTTCTGTTTTTACCTGCAGGAAATCCTCCCCACAAAAGAGAAAGGGAGGGAAGAGCTAGCGGTAAACAGCGAATCGAGATGGTGCGGCGGGCCATCGCCGGGAATCCTCATTTTGAACTCTCTCTGCTGGAAATGGAGCGGGAGGGATATACGTATACTTATCGGACGCTGGAATCTCTAAAAGAAGAGCATCCGGATGAGGCGTACTATTTTATCATCGGCGCAGATTCTCTCTATGATTTCAAAGGGTGGCTCCATCCGGAACGGATATGTGCCTGTGCATCCATTGTGGTGGCAACACGAAACCATACCGATGAGGAACTGCTGGACTATGAAATCCGTATGAACAGCCAGCGGTTTCACGGCGAATTCATTCGTCTAAACACCCGGGATATTGATATTTCATCACGTCAGCTTCGGGCCTGGATAGCAGAGGGAAGAACGATTAAATACTATGTTCCTGATTCCGTGATTGACTTTATAGAGGAAAACCGTATATACTGGAGATGAAAGGACTGATGCTATTGACAGAATATAACCTGGCGCATTTGCAGAAACTCATGAAAAAGGAACTGGATCATGACCGTTATCAGCACACGTTGGGCGTTATGTTCACCGCCGCCGCATTGGCTATGGCCCACGGCGAGAATATGGAGCATGCCGAGGTGGCCGGACTGCTTCATGACTGTGCCAAATGTATACCCAATAAGAAAAAACTGAAGATATGCCGGAACCATCATATTCCGGTCAGCGACTATGAGCAGTATCACCCCTTTATGCTTCACGCCAAGCTGGGGGCCTGGCTGGCCAAACACAAATATCACGTGAAGGATCCGGATATTTTACAGGCTATACTGTGGCATACTACAGGAAAACCCCGGATGTCCCGGCTGGAAAAAATTATATTTATTGCCGATTATATGGAACCGGGAAGGGCAAAGGCTTCTAACCTCCCGGAGGTGCGTCGGTTGGCCTTCCGGGATCTGGATCGCTGTATGTATGTGATTTGTCGGGATACACTGGAGTATCTGCACGGCTCGAAGGCCGATGTGGAAGAAAATACAAGACGGGCCTGTGATTACTATCGCTCGTTGTATCAAGGAGAAGGAGGAAAGACGGATGAATCAATCCCTGGAAATGGTTCGGATGGCTGTTGAGGCACTGGAGGACAAAAAAGCAGAGAACATCAAGGTGATCAATATTGAAAAAATATCCACTCTGGCGGATTATTTTCTGATTGCCGGAGGTAACAACCGCAATCAGGTACAGGCCCTGTGTGATAATGTGGAGGAAACTCTGGGCCGGGCCGGACATGAGTGTAAGCTGGAAGGATATGATGCGGCTAACTGGATCCTGATGGATTATGGGGATATCGTTATCCACATTTTTGACGAGGAGAACCGTCTGTTCTATGATTTGGAGCGGATCTGGGGGGATGGAAGCCTGATGACGGTGGAGGACATCAAGAAACTTTGAGACAGATCCTATAGCGGTACAAATCTTGGAAATATGCTCTATTGCGTTCGGAAAGCGGACAGGAGGACTGTTTGCAATAAAAGGACAGGGTATGTAAATACATATGCTGTCCTTTTATTGACTTTTATTCATGTATCTACTATACTGTACTGACACTTGCGAAAATTAAGCTTTACCAGGGAGAATGATTATGCGACAGACCAAGGATAAATATTTCGGCGATGTCCGATTTTATAAAAGAGTATTCATGATTGCCATTCCTATTATGATACAAAACGGTATTACAAATTTTGTGAATATGCTTGACAACATTATGATCGGACAGATAGGAACCGAATCCATGTCCGGGGTGTCAATCGTAAATCAGATATTATTTGTATACAATCTCTGCATTTTCGGAGCAGTCTCCGGTGCAGGGATTTTTACAGCCCAGTATTATGGACAGCAAAATGTAAAGGGAATTCAGCATACGGTTCGTTTTAAATTATGGGTGGGGATAGCAGTCACTTTATTGGCATTCGGCATATGTATAGCAGGCGGCCCCGCTCTGATCAGTATGTATCTGAAAGGGGAAGGAACTGCCGAAAGTATCAAGGCTACCTTGTACTATGGCAGACAATATATGTTGATTATGCTGGCAGGGCTGCCGTTTTATATGGTTACACAGGTATATGCCAGTACTCTGCGGGAATGCGGCAAGACAGTATTACCCATGAAAGCAGGTATAGCCGCCATTTTGATCAATTTAGTGTTCAATTATCTGCTGATCTACGGAAAATTTGGATTTCCGGCATGGGGCGTACAGGGGGCAGCCGTTGCGACGGTTTGTTCCCGCGTGGCGGAGACTGCCATCATCGTCGTGGCCACCCATCGGAATTCCCGTGAGAATCCTTTTGTAGCAGGGCTATATCATACCATGGCTATCCCCCGTGATGTGGTTAGAAAAATTGTCATCAAGGGAACGCCGCTTCTTTTTAATGAGACTTTCTGGGCGGCGGGGATGGCTTCTCTGGCCGGATGTTATTCTCTGAGAGGGCTAAACGTGGTTGCCGCCCTCAATATTTCGAACACTATAGCCAACCTGTTCAATATTTCTTTTGTGGCCATGGGAGAAGCTGTAGCTATTATTGTCGGACAGATTCTGGGAACC
>DPJQ01000158.1:16701-17141 GCA_003542935.1 Lachnospiraceae bacterium
ATTGTCGGACAGATTCTGGGAACCGGTGATATGGAAAAGGCAAAAGACACAGATACAAAGCTAATCATTTCTTCAGTGATTCTGTGTACTGGTGTAGCTATTGTGATGTTTGCTATTGCACCGATATTTCCGGGATTCTATAACACTTCCGAGGAGATACGGTTGATAGCCATGCGGCTGATTATGATCACAGCCCTGTTTATCCCGCAAAATGCATTGCTGAATGCTCTGTATTTTACTCTTCGGTCAGGGGGGAAGACTATGATCGCCTTCTTTTTTGACAGCGTATTTACGTGGTGTGTCAATGTAGTGACGGCTTTTTCTCTGGCAAAGCTCACGACACTGTCTATTTTGTGGATTTACTTTTTTGTACAACTTACGGACAGTCTCAAGGCAGTTATCGGTTTTATACTGGTGAAGAAGGGAGTGTGGCTGCATAA
>DPJQ01000158.1:17428-20320 GCA_003542935.1 Lachnospiraceae bacterium
CTGCATAATATTGTGGATTAAATGCTCAGTAGAGCAGAATCCGGCAAACTTGAAATTAAGATATGCTAATAAAAATTCCTGGATTTTGCAATATTGAAAATAACTGACAGCCATAGGAACTATGGGGAGAGCAGAGCATGAAACGATATGCCCTGCTCTTTTTTGCGTTTTCATGTATGCGGAAAATCGTTAATGACAGATTTCTCTGATATAAATTCATTTAAAAAAGCGAAATACACCGACAACCTTGCCGAGAATCTGCAATTCACCGTAGACGATAATCGGCTCCATATAGTCGTTCTCCGGTTGGAGACGGTAGTAACCGTCTTCTTTATAATAGGTCTTTACCGTGGCGGAATCACTGACCATGGCGACTACCATATCGCCGTCAGAAGCGGTAGACTGCTTCTGTACAAGGACATAATCCCCGTTCAAAATACCGGCATTAACCATGCTTTCTCCCTTGACCTGAAGCATATAAAGTTCCGCATTGGGGAGGTATTCTGTGGGAATGGGAAAATAATCCTCTATATTTTCAACGGCCAACAGCGGTTCGCCGGCAGCCACCCGGCCCAGAATCGGAACGTTGACCATTTCGCGGCGCGAAAGGTTGAAATCATCATCCAGAATCTCAATGGCACGGGGTTTGGTAGGATCCCGATGGATATAACCGTTTTTTTCCAGAGTGCCCAGATGCGCATGGACAGAAGAAGTGGATTTCAAGTGAACCGCCTCGCAGATGTCCCGTACAGAGGGAGGAAAGCCTCTGTTTAAGATTTCCTGTTTGATAAAATCCAGAATTTCCTGTTGTTTGGGTGAAATATTTCCGTTAGACATAAACTGAACTCCTGACTTGGTATGTATATGGGTTATTAGAAAAGCTATATACAGTATAATTTTCTTTATTCTATCACACATATGTTCCGAATGCAAGTTCGAAAAAAATGTTTTTCAAGGTTGACAAACATACGTTCTGCTGTTATACTTCAACAAAAGAAGAACGAATGTTCGTTTTGGGGAGGAGATAGAAGTATGAAGATAAGAGTAAAAAAGCAGGAGAGCAGAGTAGTGTTTGCAATTATCAGTCTGATTTTACTGGCGGGACTTATGCTTACTATATCTTTGTGTATCCACAGTACTGTGGATGCGGCAGAAACAAGACGTTATAAATATTATACCCACATTCTGGTGGAAAAAGGAGATTCTCTGTGGGATATAGCAGGAAAATATACCTCGGATGAATACAGGAGCCGCAGCCAGTACATAGAAGAACTGTGCAGAATCAATCATCTGCCCGGCCAGACGATCTATGCGGGAGAGATTTTGGTCATTCCTTATTATGATGAAGAATACAAATAGCTATGTATCCCTTATGCAAAATACAATCCCCGTGGAATGCATAAGTTGATGTATATAAATCTGTTTACTCCCATATAACCACACGGATTCCCAACCAGTGCTTCATACAGGGATTCTCCCAGCGCCTGAATGTAAGCTTTGAAAGGGATACCGTGTGGTTATATCAGACAAGTCTTAAATGGATTCTTTATTTTGGTGATCCCTGTCGACGGTATTGCCGGACAAGACAGGCAGATAGGGATATAGCTGTTCATAAGCATCCAGTTCATCATCCGTAATCCCTGCAGGTATCAGACCGGTACAATCTGTAGCGCTGCTGGTACATAAAAGATTCTCCGTGGCGTCCGTGTGGTAAGGGTCCTGTTTATTCTTACTTTTCTGTTGAACATTTCTGTATTCCATGAAAATTCCTCCTAAATCATTTTTTTATGTC
The DNA here is from genome assembly GCA_003542935.1 of Lachnospiraceae bacterium. GTDB lineage: Bacteria > Bacillota > Clostridia > Lachnospirales > Lachnospiraceae > UBA11957. Next base: position 19,221 of record DPJQ01000158.1, read on the forward strand.
AACGGGACAGCTTTTTTCTTTATCAGTGTTTCCTTTGCAAGCAGGATTACACTGGAGATTTTTCCCTTGCGGAGATGGTCGGGACATGGTATAATCTATTCGCCAAACACGAGTTTTTGGAATAGATCAATAGAAAAATAAGGAGAATTATAGATTATGGCTGATCGAACTACATACCACACCCAGCGTGACCGGGAAAATATTGTAAAACTCCGGGAAGTTTTACAAACGCTGCCGCAATTTTGCCGTGATTATTTTCGGGCCATTGATGCCACGACAACGACACAGACCAGGATTTCTTATGCTTATGATATACGTATATTTTTCCAGTTTCTGCTGACACAGAATCCATCTCTGGATGGAGCCTCCATGCGGGAATTGCCCATTGATATATTGGATCAGGTCAAGGCCCTTGATATAGAGGAATATATGGAATATTTGAAGCTTTATGATACACGTGAGGATCAGATCATCACTAATGGTGAACGGGGCTTAAAACGCAAAATATCGGCTCTCAGAAGTTTTTATGCATATTATTACCGTAAGGAAATGATCCGGACGAATCCAACGGTTTTGATCGATATGCCCAAGATCCATGATAAGGCTATTATCCGTCTGGATGCCGATGAAGTGGCCTCTCTTTTGGATTATGTGGAGTCCTGTGGGGAAAAACTGACAGGACAGAAGAAAACGTATTATGAAAAGACAAAAGAAAGGGATCTGGCGCTGATTACATTGTTTCTGGGGACGGGGATCCGTGTATCCGAATGCGTGGGCCTTGATATTGAAGATGTGGATTTTAAAAACAATGCGGTGAAAGTCACACGAAAAGGCGGAAATGAGATGTACGTGTATTTCGGTGAAGAAGTGGAAAAGGCACTTCGAAAATATCTGAAAATCCGTGAGGGAATCACACCTGTCGCAGGACACGAGCACGCTCTCTTCTATTCAACCCAGAGAAAGCGTATCAGTGTCAAAGCCGTGGAAAACCTGGTAAAAAAATATACGAGGGAGGTCACAGGCACAAAAAAAATCACACCCCATAAGCTCCGCAGCACATACGGCACATCTCTATATCAGGAAACCGGCGATATCTATCT